>JAYVAZ010000362.1:0-5130 GCA_043750675.1 Pseudobdellovibrionaceae bacterium
TTTTATCCTAGTCTGTACTAAAAATGAGTTAAATTTTCTATTGTAATAATGAAAAATTAAGGCGAAGATTGTTTTATGTTACCTAAGCCATTGATATTAGTTTTTGTTTTCACAGTAGTCGTTTTCTTCCTAGTAAACGTTTTCGTTAGCGTTTAAAACACAATATGCCAATCCAAATTGATAAAACCGACCTTTCAGGAAGGTGCATGGAATTATTGATCAGCTTTTATATGTATTGGATTTTATTAAGCCGGATAATTATGCTTTGTACAGACATAAAAGTGATTTTGTTTTGTATTTAGAAACTGTTCCCGCCTATAGTAATATTTATGAAAGTATAATTCGTTTCGAGTCAATATGAACCAAAAACCTTAGTTAAAGAAAATTTAGCTAGGGTGCTGGTAATTTTTCCTGAATTCCAAGCAGTTACTGGAAACAATTCAATACGTGAAACCTAACAATACCTATTCTCATTAGATTTTGCAGAACAATTTATTTGGATCGCTGCAGACAACAAGGTTTATGAAGCGGCTAGAATTATTTTGCCGGCACTGGGGCCATGCATTTCAAAAACTGACTCACTATACATTTAAAGACGTTTCAACCATCTAATTTTTCAGATGCCCGGAACCATTTACGAGGTTTAGTACCGGGCAATTTCAATTATTATCTTCATTTGGATATTGATGAAAGATTGAAGTTCCTGCCTGAATTAAATTTTTGAAAACAAACAAGTATTGCTGGGCAGCTGCAAAAAAGTTTTATTCAACACCGTTATCGGTTAAAAAAATATGATCGCCTAATATCAGTTTTTTTAAAACATTTGGAAACGTTTTGATTTGCAGAATTGTCCTATCAACAAAAATAGTCCGTTGTTAGGAATTATCAACTGGAAAGGGCAAGAACCTATTGCCAGGAAGGCTTCCACGTTGTTGACTCAATCCTAAATTAAAAATTCTTTAACACAAAAATTAAAGATTCTCTTCAAGAAACCGTTTTAAATAGACTTCAGAATTTGACATAAAAAGAATCGCATATATAATTTTGGAATGCCTAATAAAAGCGCCTTTGTCGTTTGGTTTACTGGGCTCTCCGGGACAGGGAAAACGACCTTAGCAAAACTTTTAATCCCACTCTTCACCAAGGATTCTCTTGATGTTGAACACATTGATGGTGATGAACTTCGTGATCTTTTTCCGGAAGTGGGGTTCGCAAGAAGTGAACGGGAACTACACGTCAAAAGAGTGGCCTACACTGCGGCACTTTTAGAAAAACATAATGTAGTAACCATTACTAGTCTGATTTCACCCTATGAAAATTCTAGAAGGTTTGCAAAATCGATATGTAAGAATTTTTTCGAAATTTATCTTTCTACTCCTCTAGAGATTTGTGAAAAGAGGGACATCAAGGGCCTTTATTTAAAGGCCCGGTCTGGAGTTATTAAAAATTTTACAGGCATCGGTGATGTTTATGAGGTACCAAAAAATCCATTTATGAATTTAAATACGGAAACGGGTAGCCCGGAAGAGTTGGCTTTAACTATTTATCAAAAAATTTCTTTGGAGATTGGCAAGGCATGAATTCTTTAGATCAGTTGGAAGAAAAAAGTATTTACCTGATACGCGAGTCCTATAGTCATTATAAGGGGCGCCTGGCGATGCTGTGGTCCATTGGCAAAGATTCAACCGTAATGTTACATCTCACTCGAAAAGCTTTTTTAGGCAAAGTTCCCTTTCCATTGGTGCATGTTGATACCTCAGTAAAAATTCCCGAAATGATTACCTTTCGAGATCAGACTGTTAAACGTTTAAATAAAGAAATTAAACTTGATATGATTATCGGCCAAAACAAAATCGCAATAGAAAAAAATGAAACTTTTTTTAATGGGAAACTTACAAGGTTGCAATGTTGTCAGTCTTTAAAAACGGAAGCCCTATTTCGAACCACTCAAGGAACTTTTCCGCGAAGACGATATAATCCCAAAACTGAAAGTTACATCGATGATGAAAAGAACGAAACTTTTGAAGCATTAATCGTGGGCATTCGCAGTGATGAAGAAGGCACTCGTGCTAAAGAGCGGTATTTTTCAAAAAGATCTACTCAGCAGAATTGGGATATCGAAAATCTTCCCGCCGAACTTTGGAATCAATTTAATACTGATTTACGTCCGGGCGAAAGTGTTCGTGTGCATCCTATTTTGGATTGGTCAGAAAAAAATATTTGGCAGTATATTGAACGTGAAAAAATTCAAGTCACGGATCTTTATTTTAACAACGGAAATGGTGAACGTTACCGCTCGCTAGGCTGCGCACCATGTACGAAGCCCATTAAATCCGAGGCAAAAAATTCAACTGAAATACTTTATGAATTAGAGTTCGGGGCACTTTCAAAATTGGGTGAACGTTCCGGAAGATCACAGGATCAAGAAGATCAAAATGGTTTAGAAACTTTACGCCGAAACGGTTACATGTGATTAACGAAAGAACTAACGTCCTCATTTGCGGGCACATTGATCATGGCAAGTCTACTTTTACAGGCCGATTTCTGTACGAAACAGGAAATGTCAGTGAGGATAAGATTAGAAATTTCAGTGATTACCCTAAAAGTGCCGGAGAAATTGACTTTTCGCTAATTACTGACACCCTAAAAGAAGAAAATGCAAAAAGTATTACTATTGGAATTTCACAGCATATTTTTAAACTTCAAGATAAGGAATTTGCATTTTTAGATGCCCCCGGCCACTTTGAATTTTTGCAGAATATGATTACCGGTGCGGCTAAATCCGACCTGGCATTTATTCTTTTGGATGCTATGAAGGGAATTCAAGACAGCACTGTAAAACACATGGAAGCACTGTCTTTTTTAAAACCTAAAACAACTATTGTTTTGGTTAACAAAATGGATCTTGTTGATTACAAAGAAGTTCTTTTTAACATATTAGTAACTCAGATCCAGATACTAGCAGAAAGACTTTCTTTAAAACTCGATCGCTTCATTCCAATATCTGCAATCAGGGCTGATAATCTAACTTATTCTTCCATCAACACTCCCTGGTATAAGGGCAATTCGGTTTTGGATTATTTATTAGAACCCGTTAACAACGTGGTGAAAAGTTCACCACTAAAAAATTCCTTTCTGGGTGTTATACAAGACTCCTATGGTTCGGACGAAGGGTTATCGGAGAAATGCATCGTGGTTACGGAAACTGTTGCGGGAAGTTACGTTAGTGAACAACCCCTTTTTGCAATTAACAGCGCCGGTGCTGCCTACAAATTGACGCCCAAAATATTAAAACAAAGTCCTTTAGGCTACTACAATACGAAGAATTTAATGTCGTTCTTTTCGGAGTCCTCTGCGCATTTAAAGCGTGGCGATATCTTGTATCAGGGGACTCAAGGTGTGCAACTGACTTACCAGATTGGTGTCTTCCTGTACTATTTTAGCAAGACTGCACTACATTTAAATGATATGGTTACGGTCAAACTAAATAAAAAGGAATACCAAGGCAAAGTAGGGGAAATCCGATCGGTTATTGGAAAAGTACAGAACTTTGCCGAAACAATGAATACAGTTGAAAAGGGACAAGTTGCTGTTTTAACTTTGCATTTTGATCAACCGGTTTTAGCCACAACTTTTGAAGAAAACGAAAAGTTAGGTCGACTAGTTGTCGTTAAAGATAGTATTATTTCCGCTGCAGGAAAAATTAATGAAGTTTTATGAAGTACACTGTAACTATCCCCAATCGGGCCGATTTTATTGTTGATATAGATATTCCAAAAACCGTTAAAAATATTGGAGTAATGTTTTCTGGTGGAATCGATTCCACACTAGTCCTTTCTTTATTACAATTGGAAAGGCTAAAACAAGACTTCAATTTAACAGCTTATACAGTTGAAAATATAATCGACTATAATTTTCATTGTTTAGGAATCTTAAAACAAGATTTCTATTCAACTGTAAAATATGTGCAAAATGTTTCAAATGATGGCCGCTTCGATGGCGTTATTAAAACTGGAATCGGTAATGTTTTAAGCCTGCCAGAAGTCGAAATTCTTTTCACCGGGCTAAATCAAAACCCTCCAATGACATTAAAAGGTGCGCCCAGTCGAATTTCTAAAACCGAATTATCTGCCATTCCAAAAATAAGGTGTCCTTTGATTGAAACGACTAAGGATTACATTGTCCAAGCCTATTACCAAATTCCTGAACTAGCGAAATTAGACATCCTTAAATTCACTCATTCCTGCACTCAAAAACCGCGCGGTCACTGTGGATATTGTTTTCAATGTCAAGAACGCGAATGGGCTTTCAGAGCTATCGGGCAAGAAGTAGTGTATGATAACTAATGTTTTTTCTACCCCTCGAACGGGCAGTACCTGGTACTCCTTATTTCTAAAGAATCTTTTATTAAAAAAAAAAGACCAACATGTCAGTTTTTTATCTGAGCCGTTCAATCAGTACCACTATGGTTTATACCATGAACAAACTGAATCCAGTTTTTTTAATCATCAGGAATATCAAAGTGGACGTTTTTACAAAAATCTAATTCTTAAAGATGGTATTGTCGTTACCGAAAAGATCTATGAAAAAAAATCACAAACGATGGAAGAAGAGTTCCAACACAAAAGGGATTTGATCTTAAAGGCCGAATGTGACCTGATCATACATAATCATGTTGCTCCCCTAGCCGAAGACATTTTCAGTTTCTTATTAAAAATCGGACAGAAAAACTACATGCTGTGTAGAAAGGATATCAAGCAACAATTGGCCAGTTATGCGATTGCTTACCATACTAAAAAGTTCGTCGATTTTAAGCAGCCGGAAAAGTCTTTAAATTTTGAAACCAGCATTATTCAGATTCAGCCCTTAATAGATCTCTTAGGCCGAATTAAAATACAAAAACAAATTTTGGATCAGTTCCCAGACCCTTTCGAAGTTGTGTATTACGAAGATATTGAATTTACCGAATTTCTGGAATCACCTAAAAAACAAAATCAGGATGCATGGAAAAGTCTATGTACTTCCGACCAAGAAGTTATTGCGGGACTTATAAATAATTTTTCTTTTTAATGCGGGATTTTAATCCATTCAATCATTCGTGCGACTGGGTCTAGTTCCCATTTTTTATGG
>JAYVAZ010000363.1:0-10393 GCA_043750675.1 Pseudobdellovibrionaceae bacterium
TCATTTCCAAAAGAATCAAAGGTGACTCCCGCTGAATTCGATGTACCACCTCCCGACGTGGGAGTGTCTGATGCATCTTGCTGAGTGGCTCTTCCTGCAGCTAGTTCAGTGTCAGTAGCAGAATTAGGATTGTAGCTGTTAGCTTCATTGAATGCTGCTTGTTCAGAAGCACTCATTGGACGGCCTGTTGGTGTTGGATCTATCATCACACCAGAGTGATACGGATCGCCCGAACCTGATTCAGGCGCAACCGCTGTCGCTGCGGTCGCAGTAACTCCTGCAGCATCTCTTTGTGCAATTTCAATTGCCGTCGATGAAGCATTTATCCTTGCCGTGTTTAATTCTTGGCGTTGGCCCATTAGATCTTGATATTCACTATTGTCCACGGTTCGTTGATCCACAGGTATCGCACGAATTTGCGCATTGACCTGATCCAAACTTGCGATCGATTCTTCTTCAACTGCTCTTGCAACTGCGTACTCTGGATATTTTTCGCCTAACATAACATCTGGATCTGCCGCAACTTCGTCGCCGAATCCATCAAAAGATGTTGGCGTAGCAGGTGTTACACCATTCGCTACCAAAATAGCATCGTCTTCTAAAACTGTATTTGGTTTATTTATGGTTGGATCTATCATCACACCAGAATGGTAAGGATCACCTGAACCTTGTTCGAGATCATCCATTTTACCGACACCTGTTCGCGCATTCGCATCAGGAATCAAGCCCTCAGGACCGGCAGTGGCTTCTGCAGCATCTCTTTGTGCAATTTCAATTGCTGTCGATGATGCATTTATTCTTGCCGTGTTTAATTCTTGGCGTTGACCTATTAGACTTTGATATTCACTATTGTCATCGGTTCGTTGATCCAAAGGTATCGCGCGAATTTGCGCATTGACCTGATCCAATCCTGCGATCGATTCTTCTTCAACTGCTCTTGCAACTGCGTATTCTGGATATTTTTCACCCAAAACTGCATCTGGATCTGCAGCAACTTCGTCAGATATTTCCCGTAAACTGACGTGCTCTTCAACATGCGATTCCATGACTTCGCCAAATTCATCAAAACTGGTTGCAGTAGCCGGTGTCACACCATTCGCTACTAAAATCGCCTCATCTTCCAGAAGGGAATTTGGCTTATTTAATGTTGGATCAATTAATCCGGTTGGATTTAATGGATCGCCGGTACCAAGCACGGCTGCACTGCCTTGAGAACCTAAAATTCCGCCCATTGATAATGGATCTGAAGCGATGGTTTGCGAATTTAAAGGTCCCAGTTCCAATTTTTCATCACCAGCTAGGCCGGTAATGCTAGTTAAACTAAAAATTCCTGTTGCATCCGCTATCGCAGATAACGTTGGTCCTGTGCCAGCTGGCGCAGTTAATCCATCACTATTTCCGACGGAAACTCTAGCTGGCGCATCTGGAATTTGTCCAGCGCTGATAACATCAGCGGCACGGCTTGAGTCCGCATTAACCAACTGAACACCTGGTGCGGAAACAGCATTGGGTTGAACCACTGCTTCCAATTTAGCTGCAAGATTGCCGAAAGTAGCACCCGGTATTTCGGTTAATGATTTTATTCCGCCTGCCTGAGAAGCATCAATTGCAACTACCGGAGTAGCTGCCCCGCTACCTGCAGTTCCCGAAGACAATGCAGGAATTGGAGAAATATCACTATCTTTATTATTAAGTTTCAAACCAGGCCCATTAGCACTGTTTGTACCAGTATTTGTTGTTTGTTTTCCATTAGCCCCAGTTGTAGAACCAGGTGTTGACGGCGTCGCAGCTGGCGCTACTAACCCAGCTGTCGCTATGCCCGCTGCACCAACGGCCAATGCAGCCGCATCTTGTGCGCCACTTAATAGCGCAACATTAGTGCCTGCTGGTGTAACCGCAGTTAGACCAACTTGTCTTGCTTCAGAAACGACCGCTTCTACTTTATCACCTGCCACTTGTAACTGTGTGCGCGCTTGTTCAAAGGCTACTCGTGTTTCTTCAGAAGGTCCACCTAGGCGCGCCGCTGATTCAGCTTGGTACTGAGCATTTGCCGATTGATAATTAGATTGTGCCGATGCCATTTCTGAATGTGCAGCTTGTGAACGATTAGAAACTTCGTATTGTCTTTCTGTCGCGTAACCGTTTTCTACATCGCGCGCGGAAACCACTCTTGGTTCATTAACTTGACCAGCAGAAACTGCTGCCGCGATACTTCCGCCTGATCCACTTGAACTATTGTAATCAGAATAACCACCTCTGTTATCAACATAAACGGCAGCCGACTCGCCCGACACACTTCCCGCTGATCGCGCTAATTGTGTGCCTTCATTTGTCGAAATAGCAGCGTTGCCCGAATTGACAGCGGCAACCGTACTTGTCGTGCCACCTCGTCTTGTTGATGAATAATCGCTGTCTTCCGTTTTATAGGCGACTGCAGCTTCATTAACAGCAACTGCTGCCGGTACTGCCTGAGCATTCAAGGTTTGTTGGTTAGCCGCAGCTTCAATTTGCTGCGGAGTTAACGTTGGCGGCACATATGCATTACCTGTCGTTGTTGTAGTGCTGTTAGAATTAGTATTAAAGTTGGTTCCGACTGCTCCTGTTGAAGTGGTCGTATCAAAAGCCATCCCATTATTATTTGAATCAAAAGAACCCGTTGTCGATACAGTTGTACTGTTGTCGACGTTGTAGCCAACGACTGCACCGAAACTGTCGGTTTCGCCCATGCCTGTTGTTACCCCGAAGTTACCTGTAGAAATATTGATTTGCGTACCACTGGTTTGATTGCCTGTTACACCGCCATCGTCGATAACCCAATCTGAATCCGTAGTCGTATCAGACATAGAACCCGTTGTATTTATCATCCCAGTAGAATTCACCATCGGTCCCGTATTATCAACCATGGAACCATTTGTTAGATTTGTGGTTGCCATCGTAGTATCGCCGTTGTAAACAACGACTCCACCGAAACCATCGTCTTCGCCCCAAATACCAGTAGTATCATCCACTGCAGACGTAGTCAGCGTAGACGTAGTGGTTTGGTCGCCAGTTAATGTGTTGGTATTTCCATTGTTAACACTGTCAAATCCGTCAACTTCAAATCCGCCAATATCAATATTGGAAGAAACCGACGCAGTAGTAGCCGTTGTATTAGTAACTGTCGGACCACCGAAGTCGCCGATAGTAACATTATTGTTATTTGTTGAAACATCGCCGCTGTAACCAACGACTCCACCGAAACTATCATCTTCGCCCCAGATAGATCCATCGGTAACAGAAGTGGAAGAAGTGCCATTGGTGCTAACGTTGCCGATGTTACCTATTGTAAAATCAGAGGAGGTGCCGACGTTACCAATATTGCCGATAGAAAAATCTGAAACGTTAGAACTAGTCGTACCATAATTGCCAAGATCAAAGGATGAATTAGAGTTTGTATTTGAATCGAAAAAACTTCCGTTTAGAAAATTACCGGCGGTGCTTGATGTCGAACTGAAATCAAAACTGTTAAAAGAATTGTTGCTGCTACTTGAAAAATCAAAGCTCGAAAAGTCCGAACTGTAATCATTCGAAGAACCACTATAATCGCTGAAATCGTCCCAACTCATAATTTCCCCTTAAGATTTGACCTATTTGTATCGGTCAATGTCGGGATGTTCTAAATAGAGATAATTAAAAATAAGACCAATAAATTAAGACCTTTAACTTCGCTGAATATTGGCGAAAAGAATGTCCCATACTGAGAATTTTTTAAAAATAACTTGAGAATTTAAAAAAGAATTTGCTAAGGTCCAACCATTGAAACCAAAGTCTGTACAGACTGAGGATCGTAAAATAAAAGATACGCACTGACCATAAGTGGTCCAAATTCAGCCAAATTAAGACACAACACCATCCCAATATGCATCACTACCCCGCAGAATATCGCTATTAGTCGCGTTTCCATGGGCCAAATAAAAAACGGAATTAAAATCTGAAAGGACAGAGTCATAAAATTTAAAGTCTTGCTAATCATAGGCTCGCGAATGATACCCCGGACCCAGGCTTTTCCCCAGGGACGAAATGCGACCGCATTCATTAATGCCGTACCATTTCGCCAGAAAGCTCCACCAATTTTAAAATTGTAAGCATGCAGATAAATCACACAGACCTGAATCTGCATTAGGCGTAAAGGCCAGGCCTTCACTGTTGAATCTAAACCAAAAGATTGATCCGAAAACCAACGATCGATTGATAGGGTTTGACCTGAATCAGAAAAAATAAAATAAAACAGCAAAATAGTAATTAATGAATCTCCCGAGGATCGTAATATATTTACACGACGATTTAACGACATCCATAAAATGTAAGTCACCACGGTAGTAACCGGCGTAAAAATTCCTGCAGCAAAAACCAAAGCTGTAAAACTAACTAAATAGGGGAAAATTTTCGGAAATAGTTTTGAATTTGGAAACAAATCAAAGACCGAAAATCCCCAACTGGAAATTTTATTGTACATATTATTGGGATACAGCGATCGTTCGCCAATAAATAGGGGAAAATCTTTAGCCCCTTTGATCGTATAGAAGGCAATAATTAATCCTAAGACTATTCTAAAAATCGCCAAAGGCAGATTAGAAACAGATCCGAAAAAAAAGCCATCTAACCAGTGAACAATGCTTGATAATTGAATTTGGCCGGTAGTTTCCACTTACCCTGCCTTTGCAATTGGTTTAACAGGGTCAGCGTCCCTTGAAAATTTTGGTCTTTGACCGCTTAGATCTACAGTAATTAAATTTTTTAATTTCTTTTCGATGTAATTTGGATATTTATCTGTCTGAACCATTATCATATCTAATTTAATTTCTCTTAAAACCTGATTTTTTGCTTTAAATCCGTCGTAAATGCATTTTGCCAGCATTGTCGATGGAATTTGCCCGTTGGTAATTGAACTATAGTATTTGGCGCGGTGAACTTTTTGTTTTATTCCTATCACTTCTATTAATAGCGGATCTTCAAAACAAAAACCGGAGTGGGTTCTTCCATCCGCAAATGTAATTAGCGCTTTGACTTCCTTAAACCCCGGACCCGGATTAGAAAACATAGGCCAACTCGCTCCTAAACCAAAGAAACGAGCGTAGGCATTGATCGGAGGAATTTTCAAAATCATCGTCGTTAAATAAGTTCGATACGACGGCGACCAAAAAAACATGATCATAATTGAAAGGACGATAAATCCTATTTCTACCCATTTCATAGACACTTTTTCGGAAATTTTCCAAAAAAAGTAAGGCTAGTCTAGGTCCAATTTAAAAAATAGGTCAAAACTATAAACAGTCCTGTAAAAAAATTTTACTGATATGGGAATTTATTTTTTCTGACTGAACTTTAGTGAGGCCAGGCCAGTAAAACGAACTTCTATTGAGGAGAATTAGGAATTCCGCTATTCTATAATCTAATGAAAACATTTAGTCGGCCCCAATTCAGTTTATATCTAAGTCACATTGATCAGACCCTTTCTGAACTTTCTTTAGACGATCTAAAATTAATTATTTCTACAATGACTGAAGCTGAAAAAAAGAACTTCCTTGTTTTTCATCCGGCGTTTGAACATTGGAAAAATATTGAAAACGTAACCGAGATCGACTTGAAGGACTTTGCCTTCCAACGTAACGTTAAAGCCCCGCCGCCAAATGCAGTTGCACCTCCCATTGCAGGTGCCGGTCAGCCACAAGGGCAAAAATCTCCAGGTATGCCTGAAGATATGAATGCTCAGGTGATTCAAGTTGTTAAGGCCTTACAAACAGCAAATCCTAATGCATCTATGGCCGAAATTCAGGCAAAGGCCATAGAGATTTTAAGACAAAATTCCACTGGTCCACGCGCTGGTGGGGCTGTACAGCAACCCGTGACACCGGTGCAAATGCAACCGACAGCACAACAGCAAAGGCCGCCAGTTCAACAACAACGAACGACACAACAAATGGTCCCGCAGCCACAACAACAGCAGCGTTCGCAGCCTGCTCCACCGCAATTTCAACAACAGGCGCAAGCACAATTACGTGCAGTTCCCCAAGGATCGGCGCATGCAAACCAACAACAGCAAAATTCTCCTTTTCAACAGCCTGGTCCGCCCCAGTTTCAACAACAGCCGCAAGTGCAGCCTATGATTAATAATTTATTTCAGGCAAAAACCGGAGGCCGTCAGGTTTTAACTGGTAAAGCACAGATGAATATCGATCAACCGGTGCAACATCAGCAACCACAACATCAAGCTCCTGTTCAGCAGCAGCAGGCTCCGATGCAGCAACAGCCACATGCTGTCCAGGCCCCGATGTCGGTGCAAAATTGGAAGGCAGTGTCGGCAAATTCGCAATTAAGAGTTCGATTTCCAGAACATCAAAGTTTGAAAAACCAGGTTGTCGCAGTAAATGGTTATGAACTTCAATTAAACGAAAATTGGCCATTTCCATTTAATTCGGAAATTAACATTATTATTACTTATGCTAAAAGCTCGTTCGAACTAAAAGCAAGTTTGAAATATAATAATCAGCAGAACATTATCGAATTATTAGATTACAAAGACATTATTTATTTCCGTGACTTACTAATTGTGCTTGGACTTGTTTAAGTTAATCCTAAATAATAGAATCTGAATGAAATCAATTAGACTATTAAATAAAAACGATGCTGACATTTACAGTGAATTAGTTCGTAAATCTTTTGGTTCGGCCAAAGGATTTATGGTAAACAGAAACAGTCTTACCTGGACGCCAACCGATGACTACTACCCTACCCTAGGCGTCTTTAATAATAATAAATTGGTTTCGATGATGCGATTGGAATGGATTCTTACCGAAAAGGAATTGGTTTATAAATCGCAAGAAGAAGTTTCTTTTGCTCCCTTCACTTATCCCATAGGTTACCTAGCCAAAGCCGCCACCGAACCTGGTTATGATGGTTCCGGTCTTAACACTTTGCTACGTTATCATTGTTTTAAAATATTTAAATGCTGGAAAGTAAATTGGATCGTGGGTTTTATGGTTTTTGGATCTCCACGGGTATTTACTATGCAGGAAATGGGATATTCGTTTTACACCAAGAAAAATAAATGGAACGGGGCCTTTGTATCCGATCGAAATGTTCACTTTGCCTATTTAAATGTGGATGAAAAAATGAACGATGCGATGGCTTACTTAGAAAAAGAACTGGCTCCGATACTAAATGAATATGAAGTCGAATTTAAACACGAAGAAGTTCCAATGAAATCGAAACTTAATATCCTTTTCCCTTGGCAAGTCTAACCACAAACAAAAAAACCTCACCGAAGCGAGGTCTTTCTAATTCTAACTGTATAAAACGCGTTTATGGTTTTGCGTCTTTTGGTTTCTTCATTGGAACTACCCATGGTTGCGTAGATTGGCTAGCGGTTTTTCCTTGCGGAGCCATCGGATTATTACCCGGTAATTTTTGTCCTGGATGCATTAACGGTTGTCCGCCCACTACTTTTTTTTGCGGAACGGCTTGCTGACCAAACGGGCCTTTTGGTTGAGGTGCCTTTGGTTGCGCTGCCATTCTTGGTGGTACAGTGCCATTTGGCGCTGGAACTACCGTAGGTTTAGTTTGCGGCGGCGGTTGAGGCCGATTTAACTGACCTTGATCTGGAATCTGCGCTTTAAGTTTTTCTGAATAATCAGCAAAAGAAATATGGTTTACATAGTTTTGGACTTGGCCATTTAAAGATTTAAAGAATCTTTTGCCTTCTAATTCGAACTTTTCAAAGCCGGTCCAGTTTCTTTCACCAATTAATTTGAAGTAGCGAGAAAAAATTTGTGATTGAACACTGTCGTCAATTTTTAAAGCCTGAATATCATTCATCATCACTCGGCGAAAAACCCAATCATTAAAATAAGCCTGCATTAATTCTGGGCTCCATCTGAAAAACATTGGTACCCCGGGATTTTTTCCCATTGCTTCTGGCGAAAAACCTTGGACACGAAATAATCCGAAGTCACTAGTTGATTCAACCACGTGCCAACCTTTATCGGTACGAAGCATTTTCGGTAAACCATGCGGAAATACAAGATACTTATTTTGATTCGCAAAAGTATTCCACACTAAAGTCGAAATCATTACCGACATACTAGTAGACTGAACCTTAGCCGCTAATTGAGTAGAAGAATCTGTCGCAAAAAACTTTCGGGCGTCTATATCACAAAATGCATAAGGGATTCCAAGATCTTCTAATAAAACTACTACCGAGGCAATAACTTGCATGTTGTCATGATTTGTAAATCTAGGGATAACCACAACTACTTTCGCTTGAATCCAATAAAATGCCTGGATCATTACTTGCGATTCATAACTTCCGTCACAAACTAAATAAACAGTGTCGTGTTTATTTGCTAATGCCATAATTGAAATTTGTTGGGCGGCCATTTGCAATTCAGTACGCCATTCACTGGTCATCCGTGTCGTCGGCTCAATTTTATAATTCCAGTTTGGGGTTACTCCCGCATTAGTGACTAAGTAATTCTTCAATGAAGACGTGAATGGAATCTTAATGTTCATATATTTCCCCTAAGAAATGTTATTTATATATCTCTAGTAGTTTTTCATACTTTCGGTTTTTTTCAATTTATTTCTAACGGGGCGATAGTCTATGTTTTACCACTTTCCTAAGTTAACTTTATGAAAGTAAAGAATTCTTTGGAATTTTTTTTAAAAATAAATCTAGTCGAGTTGTGATCTCAAAATGAAACGAGTCCTGATTTGGTATTAATTTGTATCACTAGACTACAGTACTGTCTTATTTTGACCGATAATTATCTTTGGAAAATCAACTTTACCTGGGGAATAAATGGCAGCAAATAATTTAAATCCGTCGCAAGATGTACTTGATTATATTCACAAAATTGCAGATCAAATCGCAAAGAACGCACAGAAGGGCTATCTGAATCCACCAGATTCCGCCACATCAGTGCCCAGTTTTGAGCCGACATTGACTGTTGCTAACGGACAATATTCTTATAATTACACCAATCCATTTGGAAAAGAATATACCATTGGATTGAACACTGTGGCGGGTTTCCCGAAGGCACAGGCAATCATCGATGCGCACACTTTTACCAATCCGGATACAGGCGCGAAAGAAATTGATGAACGGGCTGCGCGTGCCTTATGGAATCATCCTGATGTACAAAAAGAAGTTTATAATCAGGTGGCAACTGCAGTTACTGAAAATCTTTCTTCCAGTCCACACTTCGTAACGGTAGTATATGATCAAATTAAAGGTGCAAACCCTCAGGCACTTTTCGCAATCCCTACAAATTATCATGATACTCCGTCATTAAATATAAGTCAGGAAGTCACAAAACTAAACTCATTAGGAGTTGCCGCCTACACTGCACAGGCTGTCAACGACGCTCCAGCTGCGGTTTTTTCTAGCGACTTAGCGGAGACCCCACTTCCAAACGCAAATCAACAACGTGTAGGATTAGATGACTTAATTACAGCAAATTCTGGCGTTCACGGAATAAAATACGATGCGGCTGTAGGTTTGTATACTGATCAACCTTTAACCGTTGTTAACGGCGGCGGCGGAACTAGCACAGCAACTGCTGGAAGTAACACTGCTGGTGGAACCACACCTTCGGGTACTGCGCCGGGCGGCACATCCCCTGGTGGGGCGACGTCTTCGGGTACCAGTCATATTACCTCTTCCGGCACCGGTGGTACCACACAAGCACATGATGACGATCACAGTGCCGCAACCACTCCACCCCACGTTAACGTTGCACCGACCACTCCTCCCCACGTTAACGTTGCCGCGCCTACTCCTTCTCATGATGGCAGCGCCGCAACGGCGGCACACACTGCGGCCACCACTACTCCTTCCGCTGCGGCCGCAAATTCGGCGGCAGGTAGCAATGCTAAAGATGCAGGCGATTTATTGGAAGCATTTGGAAGAGGTGTTTTAGGATCTATCGAAACTCAAATTGTTGGTGGCATCATAAAAGGTGCAGTAAATGGAATTGATACCGCAATTAATGGCCCTGGCCCAACGGGCGGAAATTTAACTACACAAATAGATGATAACGGCAGTGTGATGTATTTGGACGGTAACAAAAACCTGGTTGGTTACCTAGATGGCACCGCAGTAGGACCAACGGTCTCGGCTGCTTCACCACAGGTTATCGTTCAACGTTTCGACGATGGATCTTCATTAGTAACAGATGGTGCAACGGGCGACGTGATTGGTTCGACCAGTCGAACCGACGGTGTAGCACCTAGCAACGCGGTTGGCAGCGCAATAGCATCTGGCGCTACTACCCTGGTTATGGGCTTAATAAACGGTAAAGACATAGAAGACATCGCAAAAGGTTTCGTCATTGGCCAGGTTGAAAACATGCTGGTT
>JAYVAZ010000364.1:0-2572 GCA_043750675.1 Pseudobdellovibrionaceae bacterium
CGTTTAGGTTTTTTTTCTACCTTTTTAGCGACAGCTTTTTTTGCCATTTGTACTCTCCATGATTAAAGTTGAATTTCATGTGTAATTCAAGCTGCATAGGAGGTCAATCAAATGCAGTTTAAAAGATCATTTTAACTTTTCTACATGTATCAAAGTCACAAGATTTTCAATCATTTTGTTTTTGCAAATAGCTGATTTCTTTAGTTTCTAAGACAAAGCACCGGGTATAATATTGGTCTATCAGGATCGAAGGAAAAAAATATGCTCATTGAAGATGTCCCCCTACAGCTGGTCTCTAACAATATTGATCAAATCAAAGTCACTGGCGTTTTATTTGGCCTAAATCAAAACGTGAAGCTGAAGCTTCAGCCTAATCAACTAGAGATGCTTCAACTGATGACGAAGTCAAAAACCATATATGAGATTGGTCATCACTTTATACAGAAGCAAACCCTGGTTTCCTTCCATGCATTACGAGAATTAATAGAGTTTTTGGCGCGAGAAGACTTCTTCGCCAATCCGGCGTTTAAGCAATACTTTAAAGATGAAGACGTCGTTCCCACTTCCTATTTTGAAGATCTGTTCAACCGTATTACTGGACGCGAAGAAGTGATCGATCTTCGTAAGGAAATGTCCCAAATAGCATTTTTCAGATCTTTGGATCCGTCCTTGTTTAATGTATTTCTTAACAACAGCAAAGTAGTGCAAACGCCATCACAGATCTCCGTTTGTCAGGAAGGTCAATCGCAACGCAGCCTTTTTGCCCTGATAAGAGGCGAAGCACATGTTTATAAAAAAACAGATTCGGGGAAACGTAAAAGAGTGGCCACCCTTTCCCAAGGCAGCATCTTCGGTGAAACCGGTTTTCTATTCGGTGAACCAAGAACAGCTGATGTCGTCACCAGCAAAGAAAGCATCATCGTTCGCTACAAATATTTGCCAGAGATTTTTGATCAAGCCATTAAATCGGAAGTTGCTCAGGTGCTACAAAAAAGGTTTTGGTTGGTTCATGCGTTGTTGAAATCGGAGATGTTCAAAACGCTTCCCGACGACTGTTTTGATTCTTTATTATTCGCTGGGAAGTTTAAAACCATGTCAGCCGTAACTGTCATTTGCCAAGAAGGTTCGTATGGTGACAGCTGCTTCTTAGTGGTTCAAGGTTCTTTGAACGTCAGTCAAAATGGAAAATCCATTCGAACACTGTCTCAAGGAGATTGTTTTGGTGAAATTGCATTGCTGCTGAACCAAGGAAAAAGAACAGCAACGGTCAGCACCCGAGCCGAAGTCGTTGTACTGGAAATACGGGCCAAAGATTTTTACGAATTATTATTTAAGAACCTTTGGTTGGCTTGCGAATTTGAGTCTTTAGCCCTTTCCCGCTGGCAAGGAATTAACCACTAAACGAATTCTATCCGGCTATTCTTGGGAACTTTACTTCCGTCGAATGATTATTTGGAATGGTCACACAAAGGCCCGAATAAAGTCGGCCATGTTTACCTGTGCCGGAGATGGGAAAAGTTGGAAGATGTGGAAAACTATTCACTACAGGTTTTAAATCTTCGCTGACAATCAAAACCGAACCTGAAGAAGAAGCTTTAGCTTTTTCGGAAACTTCCCTTTCGATTTCGATATAACGAGCCGTCTCGACGAAAATATTTTGCGTCCCGGCTTCTACCCAAACTGGAATTTTGGAAGTGCCCATAGTTCTCCATAAAGGACGGACTTCCCCATGGCAAACAGCGGCCCGGAATTCTAAAGTTTTCATGGTCGCAAGTTCTACATGCGTATCTGCTAACTTTTGCGTGATTAGTTTTAGAACGGACTGCGCCTCTAAAAGGGTTTGCAGCCACAAACCAAAACTATCTTTCAATTTAGCATCTGGAAATAAAATTAAAAGATCATCGCCCGACGATTGCAGAATGGTCGCCCCTTTGGAAGAAAACGTTATCCACAATTGCGACATGATCGTTCCTACGATAGTTCCGCCAACTCCGTGCTCCCCACCCAGGCGAAAAAGGCGCTCGGAACCTTTAAGATCTAAATTGATCACTACACCTGGAACCGATTCGGGCAAAACGGGCCGTCTATGATATTCCGAGACCGGAGTTTCCTGCACTTGGTAGAATCGCTGCCTAGCTTCGCTGACAATATTATTAATCAGTAAGTAAATCGGGATCGAGACTAACATTCGCGCCCAATGCGTTTCCACCGCCATAGCGTGGCCGCTTTCAATTGCGAAGGTTATCGCAATTCCGATAAATAAAAAAGTCATCGTGGTCAGTAAAACCGCGCGATTCAGAGAGGCGCCTTCCATTTTTGAATCTTTTCGCAATCGGAGATATTGAATTAAACACAAAAGTCCAGAAATGCCATAACCCATCGGCGTTAAATAATTCAAGATCCAACCGGACAAAACACCATTTTCAAATTGTTTAGGAGTAAAAAACAAAACCACCAAAAATGAAATCGGAATAATCGTATTAATAAAACTGGAAAAACTTGCACGACTTCGCGAAATCGCCAGCCCCAGGCCAATAGCCCCGAAGAATTCGCCAATTAAAAGCATGTTAAG
>JAYVAZ010000365.1:0-3183 GCA_043750675.1 Pseudobdellovibrionaceae bacterium
AGAATTCGTCAACGGAAAAATGACGACTCGATTTATCGACACTTATTTTGCCGATGGAATCAAGCAGCCGGCATTTACCGATAAAGAAAAAGCAGCAATCGATTTGGCCAGGTCGCAGACTGGGTCGGAGGTTGCTCCTTCCGGCAGACCGGTAACTAATGCAGTAATCGCGCCTTGGTTAGAGCATTGGAGGAACATTTAATGAAATTGAAATTAGGTTCTGAACATCAACATTCTGAGTTTGAGGTATTGAAAATACAAAACGATCTGTGGCTGCATATTGACGGTAAAACGATAGTGGTCCCTTATGAAAAGGCTTCTACAAAAAAGAAAATGGCTGGGAAATCGGCGGCGGCACTTTCTTTGTTGTCGCCCATGCCAGGAAAAATCACAAAAATTTTAAAGTCCGCAGATTCGTCGGTAAAAGCTGGTGAAGTGATTTTAGTAATGGAAGCGATGAAGATGGAATATTCTTTAAAGGCTGACCATGATGTCATCATTGATAAAATTAATGTAGCAGCGGGCCAACAAGTTGTTCTAGGAGCGGTTCTGGTCCAATTCAAAAGGAGTGACTCTTGAAAAAAAACCGAGTCACTTTAGTAGAAGTTGGTTTGCGCGACGGTTTGCAAAATGAAAAGTCGGTTGTAACTTTGCAAAATAAAATTGAGTTAACTAAAAGATTGGTCGAAGCTGGTTCCATTCGATTAGAATTAGGAGCTTTCGTTAGGCCCGATCGCGTGCCGCAAATGAAAGATTCTGCCGAACTTTTGAAGCATTTCTATGGTGTCCGAAGTTATTCGTCGGTTCGAGAGTCTGTATTAATTCCAAACGAAAAGGGCATGGACTTGGCCTTGGAATTTCCTATTAAAGAAATCGCTTTGTTTACGGCGGCAAGTGAATCATTTAATCAGAAAAATATTAATTGTTCGATTGAGGAAAGTTTTAATCGTTTCGAACCTATTGTTAAAATTGCGAAAAAGAAAAAAATTAAAATTCGCGGATATTTATCGACTTGTTTTGGTTGTCCTTATGAAGGTGAAGTTGACATGAACAAGGTTGTTCAATTAGTCGGCAAGTTGTTGAAGTTGGGTTGTTACGAAGTTTCTGTTGGTGACACCATTGGCGTTGCGGTGCCGACTCAAATTGATTCTTTAGTTAAAAAACTAAAAGCCAAGAAAATTCCTTTATCAAAGATAGCAGGTCATTTTCATGATACTCGGGGTACGGCGTTGATTAATATCTATCACGCTTACCAATTAGGAATTACGGTTTTTGATTCCAGTATCGGCGGATTGGGTGGATGCCCTTTTGCTCCGGGAGCTGCGGGGAACGTGTCTACCGAAGATGTTGTTTATATGTTCGAAAAAATGGGTGTAACTACGGGTTTAAATTTGGATCGTTTAATTGAAACCAATCATTGGTTATCTCAAGTTATGCAAAAGAAATTACCATCTAAAGTGGGTTTAGCCGGGGATTTTAAACTGTAGGGTAGCCGGCCGCGCGCTATGCCAGACAGCCGCAGGCGAAAAGCCATGGCTAGACAGCCGCAGGCGAAAAGCCTTGGCTAGACAAAGGGGAAATATGAATAGGCCTGAATTAGTTCGAAGTATTATTATGGATATTATTTTTACCTTATTAACCTGCGGATTATATAATATTTACGTTCAATATAAACAGATAGAATCAATGAACGTCATTCTGCAGTCGCAGAAATATGACTTTTGGAAATGGTTGGTTTTTACTGTGATTACTTGCGGTCTGTATCACATTTATCATGAATACAGGGTCAGTGATGATCTGGCAAAAATTTTGAAAGAATCAGATGCTTTCGTTTTAGTGACAGTCGGGTTAAGTGTCTTTGGATTAACATTTCTGGTCGATGCGATTCAACAAAGCAAAATCAATGAATACTTTGGATCAAATCAGTTATAAAAAAACCTTATTAAGGCTGAGTTTGCTGCTACTTCCACTTTCGTGGGTAACGGCGCCTGCTTTAGTAAGTATGAATTCCTTCGGTGTTTGGAATATTTTGCGATTTCTTCCATTGAAATGCCCCCTTGTTGTTTTTTTTGGAATACAATGTCCCACCTGCGGCCTAGGTCGTTCCTTGATTTATGCCTGGAGCGGGAACTTTTCTTTGTCTTTGCACTATCACTTTTTAGGAGTGATCATTTATTTTCTTTCCTACGTAATATACTTTGCGGTTCTTTTTTCCATAGATTGGAAAAGGCCAGGCATACAAATCTATAAACAGATTCCCAAAGCAATATGGATAATCCTACTGTTAGTTTACACTGCTTGGGGCTTTCATAGATCGGTTTTGTAAAAAACTAATCGGGAATGCTTAGCAGCACCACCAGTGGTGTTGCCCCGCAAAACTCTTTAATCTCCATAAATTCATCGTTGCTTGGTCAGGCCACTTGTGCGGCCTAAATTAATACTTGCGGAATAAGGAAACCAAAACCCCTTGGATAGCGATTTGGTGAGAAGGGTAGAATTGAGATTTCATTGCAGAGTTGGCCGGTCGCAATTCGATCAACCCCTTGTCTTTGGCGGCCTTAGAGTGAGCAAAAAACCTTTTTACAGTAGATTCCTGATCAACAGTAGCCACTATAGTTTCATTTTCTGAGGCATGAGTTTGTTTTTGAATAATCAAATAATCACCATCTAAAATTCCATCTTCAATCATTGAAGATCCCACAACCATCAAAACAAAGCTTTTCTGCGGATTTTTCACTAAAGAAGCCGGGACATCGAAAGTCTCGTTATCTGCATAGGCTTCAAGAGGTAAACCGGCAGCGACCTTTCCTAGAAAAGGTAAAGAAAGAATCTCCCCGTGCGATTTGCTTTGGGTATGGAGGAGCGTCTCACGAGGAGATCCTTTGCTAATTGCTTGCTTATGGTTCAAGAGCCGTTGCACTTCTTGGGAAGAGCGCAGAACTCGGATGGCTCTCTTTTGGTGGGCTGGATTATAAATGTAACCCTTACTGGAAAGCTGCTTTAAATAATTCTGTACGGAATTATAAGAAGCAAATCCAAAATGGTCGCAAATTTCTTGAAACGAAGGGGACAAACCTTCCTCTAAAAGTCGAGTTTCAATATATTCTAAAACCGATTTCTCCTTAGGGCTTAACGGAGCGATGGTCGCAGATAGAGTTGATTTCTTAACAGTAGATTTTGGTT
>JAYVAZ010000366.1:0-6303 GCA_043750675.1 Pseudobdellovibrionaceae bacterium
CCTAAAGAAATTTTGTCATTAAATTGGTCGCAATCGGTACAAACCGAATTCAGACTAAGTGCTTTATGTAAGTACATTTTACGTGCTACTAGTTTTTCAACAGCAAGTGCCGCGACTTCTGGTGGATATTCGGCTTGATCTACGATTTCAGTGATGTCTTTTTTACTTAAAGCCGCAATTCTTTTACCAATCCATTTTGCATCAGATAAAGAAGTACTGAACGGTTCGACCATTTCGTAGGGGAAATAAAGACTTTCGTTTAATACGCGAACGGATCTCCAGGCGAACAGATTCATACTTTCTGGAACGTCAGTTAAATTGTAAGCAACTAGCAAAGAATTATAAAGTCGGCGATTTTGGATCACTTCTGAAGTTAAAGCACCTAAACCTAAATTGTAGATTTCATCGTAACTTGCCGTAGCGACAACGTCTTGGATGGTAACTTCATTTTCGATTTTTTCATCGATTACCCAACGCTCTTTATCACCAAAGGTGTTTTTCTTAATTTTAGTTAAGAAGTCTTGTTTAGTGGCTTCACCTTTAAACTGGATTCGCATTTTAGGAACGTGTTGCATTGCTGGAACGATATAACCGATCTTTCTTAAAAGACCTTTTCTTAATAGATTGTTATGAACTTTTTTGCTCATTAATATGGTATAGAATTTATCACCATTTTTTACCGAGAATCGAAAGTTGCCTAATCTTGATTTTACGTCACTTTCGTAATTTACCGTCGTGGTAGCGAAATCAATACCTAAGTTATCCAATTTAGGATCTAAAGATCCTTTTTGATTTTTCCAGGTATCCTTCTCTTCTGGATTGATGTCTTCAATGGCTTTGCCAGAGTTGATCATGGAAGTGATCTGGCTAGGAGTCAGTCCTTCACCCGTACTTGGATCAACCAAATCAGTAGGGATGGTTTGCTCCCCCTTTAATTTGACTAAACCAGGAAGGTCTACGGCCGCATGGGCTGCTGTTAAGAAACTAACAACTAAACTTAAAGCTGTAAGTTTGAATAACTGAGAACTCTTCTTTTTAAATAACGCTGTGGTCATAATGGCTCCTAACGATTATTTGGAATCATTTAAATAGAATATCAAGGGTTGTGCCCCTTAAAACCAATAAGATAGATCTGATGACGGTTTTGAAGCCTATAAGGAAATGAACCGCATTCAGTGCTTTTTTTTGTTGAGGCTTTGTTTAAAGTTTTGACAGGTAAACTTTTTAGAAATCTAATCGTGCCGTTTCAAAGGGCGTTTTATTGATTTAAACGTGGAGATATCTAAACGAAAGTGGTTTCCTTTTGACCATTTTTAAGATGGCCCGTAAATTTCATTACGTTCCAAGCATACGAAGTTTTAGGGTCATTTTGACATGAAATGATTCAGAATTTTAAAAACCATTTTAACCATGATCGCGAAAAGCGGTCACATATTTAGGGGGATTCATGAAATCGACTTTATTAAACCTTGCTCTTGCAGCAACAGTTTCTGTTCTAGCAGCTTGCGGTGGCGGCAGTGGCGGCGGTTCTACTTCTACTGGTGGTGTTTATTACACTCACGAGCAGTTAGCTCAAGAATTCGTACGTCGTGCTTATACTGACGCTGGCGTAAAAATGACTTTGATGAAAACAAATACTTTAGAGTATGGCTTCATCGTTGTTGAAGAATACGGACAATACAAAGCTTACAGCATTGAACATTACAATGTTGGTGAGAACATCCGTAACTTCCTAATCAACACTCAATCATATGATGGTCTTGATTACATTGGTAGCAACCAATACAAAGACTTTTGGACTGGTTTAGTATTTGAAGAAACTTCAGCTTCATCTAAGGATTTAGAAATGTTAGCTGCAGTTAAAGAAGAGTTGAACATCGACGCTTCTGCTGCAAACTTACAAGCTAATCTTGGTTTAAGCGAAGAGCGTTCAGTTGAAGTTGCTCGTTTAGCTTCTCAATTATCTCATTCTCCTAAAAGCAGCATGACTAATAAAGACTACGACATGTTTGCTAAAGAACTTATGGGTTCTTCAATCACTCAACTTAAAGCTGCTCAAAACAGCAAACCAGCTATGGATGCTTTAATCTCTAAAGCTGCTAAAGTTAATGAAGTTTCTAATGAGCACATGAAGGGTATCATTTCTGAACTTTTCAAAATGTAATTAGCGACTTAGTAACCGTTAAGTTACTGATTGTTAAAGAAAAGGCTGGTTAAAAACCGGCCTTTTTCTTTGTGGCACCGTAGGTGTCCCAATTCCCAATACTTGAAGTGCGCCCACGCCAACATTCAAGGAGCTCATTTTTCCCGAATACTTCCTTGAAAACCGTCTAAAAAACCCGTTAGAATAAGATTTTGGATACAAGTAACTAATTCTAAGGATGGGAATATGTTAAAAGGTCTATTATTATTCACTGTATTTTTTATTTCCAGATTCGGTTTTGCCGCCGCAGAATTGAATAACAAACAAGTCGTCGATTTAAAACCCAGCTATCCCGTCAAAATAATTGATCATAAGGAAGAGTTTCCTTTGTCGGACGAAGTCCTTAAAAGGTATTTAGCCGCGGAAGCCGATGAGGCTGATGTAATCTGGTACTACAGTCATTTTAACAAACAAGAATCCGTGGAAAAAATTGATCTTCGTCGTTGGGAAAGCTTTAAGGCAAAAAATCGGGCTCGTTGGGATTACTTTTTAAAGTTTTTCTATGCTAATACGCGCTCGAAATCTAATACCGGAAAAGAACACATCGCTTGTTTCACTGGCAATATCGATAATATTGCGACGGAATTCTTTGATCATACCAAAATTGATTATATGACCAGCTTAAAGGTTTCCAAAAGTTCTGACCGCAAAATGATGGGGGTCGAATTCAACTGCAAGGTGGCTTCAGGCAACTGTTCCGGTCATTTTAGAATCCCGCATTGTTTTAGCAGCGGAAAAACGACTTTAATTGATTTGGATCATGTAAAAATAGTTTCAACGGATAAAGAGTTCGCAAGAATGCCGGCGACCGATGCCGTTGCACCCGGAACCAATCAGCGCCCCGAGGATTCGCAATCGACGGCTTCCGCAGCATCGCAAAATCCAAAAACTTTAGCGGCCGCAGCCGGCGGGGGAACTTCGGTAGGTACCACCGATAGCATCCCGAACGATTTTTTAGAAATTAATAAATTAGGATTTGAAGTCGAGGACAAAATTGAGAAACCGTCTTCCGTAGTCGACGGCAAAAAAATTCTTACCAAAGATCTCCATCAATTTAAGACCAACATGAGTATTGACGGAATGATCCCAGAAAAAGATCAACCTTGGCATGGAATGGACGTTGGAACAGCGGCAGGTGCAGAAAAATTTGCCTTAACTGTACAGCAGTATTTTTATCAAGACATGCTGAACCCTGCCGATCCGGAAAAAAACTTTGATTCAACCAATAGTAAAAAATGGTGTAATATGCCCTGGCTGCAGCCGGGTCCCTCAGGTCGAGATTATGTCCACGGTTTAACTAAAGAACATGATTTAAGTACCAGTGCTATTTATCCTTCGGCAAATGGAAGTGAAATAACATTGGGTAGTGATTGGGGAGTCGCGTATTTTAATACAACGGCCTGCCAGGGTATTAAAGAAATTTTTGGAACTCGGGAAAATCCCAAACAAGATGAGTTGAACTTTGGAGGCGTTAAGTTTCCGATGGGATCGATGGCGGTCAAAATTTTATTTTCTACTGCAGTTTATAATCCCAAAACAAAAACCAACCCATGGTTTCAGGGCGCTTTTCAGTGGTTGGCCAACGTCAGTCTTTCAAAGCAAACAGAAAGACAAGTTCGTAAGGTGTCGCATATCCAAATGGACATTGCAGTCAAAGACGATTCCTTGGTTGCAGCCAGCCCCGATGCCAACCATTGGGTAATGACTTCTTATTATTATGACTTAACTTACAATACGCCCCTAAAACTAGAATTTCCGAAACACTCGGAAGGTCTGAAGCATATGCGACCAATAGGGGTTGCGGTTGGTTTTGATTCTTCGACTTCGAAAATAGTTTTAGGATCTTCATCCAACAATGCGCAAATGATGGTTAATGGACCTGCCGATAAAAGCAGTTCCTCGTGTATGGGTTGCCATGGTGCCGCTGGGACTAAAGAGCCTATGGTGCCTGGAGTTCCTAGTTATGCACGTTACAAGGCGATTCGAAACAACGGTTTGGATTTTAGCATGCAGGTGGCCTTTGCTAAACGTTATTACCAAACTCGCATCGGACAAAATTAAATTTTGAAGTCCCCATACCTTACGGAAATAAAAAGCCTGGAGAATCCAGATGATCTTCGGGCTGCTTTTCTATTACTAAAAGAACTAAGACCTCATATTGATGAAACGGTATTTTTTGATATTTACGCAAAGGCCGTAAAGGCAGACCGGTATTCTTTCATCGGGCTTTATTCTTCCGATAAACTAATTGCAATTATGGGATATCGATTCTTATACGATTACGTCCATGGCAAACACATTTATATTGATGATTTGGTGACTGCTGTGTCCGAGAGGTCGCAGGGGCATGGGGCCAAGTTACTAAAGTACGCCGAAGATCTGGCGCTGCGAAATGGGTGTAAACAATTACGCCTTTGTACGGGCACCGAAAATGAGTCTGGGAAAAAATTCTACGAAAAAAATGGGTGGAATTTACGGGCTGTGGTTTACAAAAAACGGTTGTAAATTGGCGGCGCGTATTCGCTTGCTTGCTTCTATTTGCCTTTGTACAGCGGCATTACTTTAGGAAGTAAAGACTGTATATTTTTGATTCGTTTTTCATCCGAAGGATGCGTGCTCAGAAATTCGGGAGGTTTGCCGCCACCGGCCTGGGACATTTTCTGCCACAGGGTCACGGCTTCTTCGGGGTTATAACCCGCCCTTGCCATTAACTCTACACCGATCTCGTCGGCTTCGGTTTCTTGGCCACGCCCATGCGGCAAACTAATCGCTAGATTCGAAAGGGTATTGGCTACACCCGCATACTTTTGATCAACTTTACCAGAGGCCAATAAAAAATCGATTGAAAACTGGCGTACCAATTCTTCACTCATTCGTTCACGCCCGTGCTCCCGCAGAGCATGCGCAATTTCGTGACCCATAACTGCGGCGATTTCACCATCAGTCATTTTAAGTTGTTCGATAATTCCGCTGTAAAACATTATTTTTCCGCCAGGCATACAAAACGCGTTTAATTCATTTTTAGTAATGACGTGCGACTCCCATTTCCAATCAGAGGCCTCTTTACGAAAGATGGTTGTGTGCGGCACCAATCTTTGCATGATGGTTTGTACCCTGCGCGTAGCCTGGGGACTGGTATCTAAAACGCCGGCCTGTTTAGATTCGGTTTTAAGTTGCTCGTAACTTTGCGCCGAGGCCGCTTCAATCTCAGAAGAGGGAACCAGCAGCAACTGCTTACGATCAACTCCGATTGCGCCACCTTCGCTGGAGGAAGCACAACCGATCAACGAAAAACAGGATAAAAAAGCCAGCATCGAAATAAAGAAATAATTAAGTATTTTCATAGGGATATTTATATAAAAATCGGAACTTATGTCAACTTTTCATCCGGCCTTAATTCAGAACTGAATCGGCTTGAATTTTAGTAAACAAAGGAAGAACAGATTTTCGATGCTGCAATGGCTAACGGGGGCATAGTCTAGCTTTTAGGTAGGGGAGTTATCATTAGGCTTTCAACAACTGAGAATAGTTATTAATTAGATGACGGTAGACCCTCCTATCAATAAATCATTCCTATGGGCCTAGCGCCAAAAGGAATAGAAATGTTTAAAAAATTCAAGACTCGTCCAATTCTAACTATCATTCTCGCGAGTTTTTGCTTTTCAGCAATAGGTTTGACGGCAGAAAAGTCGGCTCTGAAAAGGCCCATAGCCGTTTTGGACCATAGCCAAGTAGAAAAGTCTTTGCGCCGGTATAATGCTCTGGTTTTGGAAAACTACGAGAATACTTTAGCGGCAGCGGTTGCTTTAAAAAAGACTATTGATGAAATGATTGCTAAGCCCTCTGATGCGGCCCTGGAAACGGCCCGGAGTGCGTGGAAGGCCGCTAGGCTGCAATACTCTAGAACCGAACCCTACCGTTTCTATGGCGGCCCTATTGACGAAGCCGAGACCGGTCGCGAGGGATTTATTAATTCATGGCCTATGGACGAATCTTACATTGACTACGTTGTCGGTAAACCTGATTCGGGTGTTATCAACAACGTAAAAACTTTTCCTAAAATAACCAGCGAAAGCATTCGTGGGTTAAATGAAAAAGAT
>JAYVAZ010000367.1:0-1562 GCA_043750675.1 Pseudobdellovibrionaceae bacterium
GCTAAACTTGGCGCTAATAAAGAAACATATTTGCCGGAAACGGTATCATAAACTCTTAAGTCATTTCCTGAAACCACATTACCTGTAACCGTACCACTTGCAATCACATTGCCAGTAATATTGGTATTACCTGCGGCTAAGGCAGCAGTAGTTGTAATTGCACCACTTGTATTGATTACTGTATTCCCACCGATTGTACCGGTAGTGATTGCACCACCATTTACTTTACCGGCAGTTGAAATCGTTGCTAACATTGAATCGGCAAATGTGCCGGTTGTGATTTTAGCAGTGTCTAAATTAGGAATATCGGCTGCCAATAATGCAGATCCCGCAGTTACGCGGCCTTTGGCATCTGTGGTTACTTTAGTGTAGGTTCCTGCTGTACCTGTATTCGGTAAACCGGCAGTTATAGAAGCATCAACGTAGGCTTTATTAGCAAGATCCGAAGGATTAACTGGCGCTGCAGAAAAAGTTGGCTGCGCAGTGAACGCCGCCGAACCAGGCATTATATACTGCGCACTTGTACCCATTATGATTTTCATCAACTCGGTCATTTGGGCACTTGATAACGCACTTGCCGTACCCGGCACACCAGCGTTTTCAACGCGTAATAAATTACCGGTACCGTAACCACCAATTGTTTCCGAATCAATTGCGTATAATGCAAACGGATTATAGGTCACTTCAATTGGGGCCAATGCTATCGGACCACTTCCGTCGTTAAAACTGTAAACGATTTTTCTTTTGTCTGTTGCAGCAGGAGAGTAACTGTTTCCCGCAGCACAAGGTTGCGTATTTGTTGCATTAACAACAACCGCAGACAAATCTACACTTCCACGATTAGCAAAAATTCTTTGAATAGAGTAGCCACCATCTACCGAAGCAGAGGCACGTGTACCACTACCAATTTGAAGACTAAATAAGCCATTAGACGCAGACATATCTACGGTATGAACTTCTTGATATAAAAGGCAGTTTTCTGTTCCCGGAGATCGCACTTGTACTAAAAACGAAACACTTGCTGCCGTTACCGGTGTTTTATCAGACTTAACTATGCGACCTTGCAGGGTCATTCCGGCTGCGGCCATTGCGTTAGAAAAACTTAACGTTACTATCAATGACGTTATTAGTGCCGTACCCGTTTTTAATACTTTACTTAAATTTTTCATAACTTATAGATCGGACTAACTAGACCTAAACTGTAGTTCTTTTTTCCGTATAATTTTGAGAAATTTGAGGTAAATAAATCAGAATAGAACCATCGCTGTTTCACAATGAACTATGTTTGGATTTGAGACGTAGGTTCGGCAAAAACTATGGATTAGTTCCAGTTCTGGGACTGATTTTTTGGCTAAGGGAATTAATCTTTCGATTTTGTTCTTCGGTCAGTTTGTTATAAAAGGCTTCAGGATTCGTTAGACCTTTTTGAATGTCTTGAATTAAGGCCTGATCATTATCAGCCGAACCATAATTCGACATAATTTGAGACATCAGTTCAAAATATTCTTGTTCGGTGGCTGCATCTTTTGCAACCCCCTTTAATTGTTGATAGGCCTTTTGCG
>JAYVAZ010000368.1:0-7818 GCA_043750675.1 Pseudobdellovibrionaceae bacterium
GGAGCTTTTTTAGCTGCGATTTCTTCAGGAGACATTCCCCACGGAGAAGGTTTAGGTCCCTTTTTATCGCCACCTTTGCCACCGCGTCCGCCACCAGGACGGCCACCTTTAGTCGGAGCTTCCATTTTTGGAGCCGACATTACCATAAATTCAGGAAGGTAATAATGTTCTTCTACTTTTACGGCTTTAGCCGGAGCAGCTTCGCCCTCGTTTAAACCTAATACAAGTACACGACGTAAATTCGTAGCATTTTTTGAAGCTACATCAATTGCAGCGACAAAATGTTTTAATTTTTCATTTTCAAATTTAAAAGCTTCACCAAGACCGGCTTGAACTTCTTCAGGAGTTTTTCCAGATGAAGTTAATGTAGTCATTGTATTTAGACCTTTAGTTAAAACAAAACTTGGAAATTCTGTAACGGCTTTCATAGATATATCCTCTCGAAATAATAAGGGTCTGATAATGAATAGTGGGCTGTCAAACGTCAAGCCGAAATCAAGGCTGACAGCCTATTTTTAGCTCATGTCAGTATTAGGTCGTTCTAGCTTTGACGCCAGCTGCCTGAGCAGATAAACAGTTCATAAATGGAGGCTATTTTGATTAAAAGACAGTTCCCTTTAGACTTCCAGTGGGCCACTCAGGAGCCTTTCCTGTTCTGTGTTCATCATCATGACTTTTATCCCAAAGGAACGCCGCAATTTGGTCCGGAGAAATCTTATTTAAAAGGCAGGAGATTGGGCGAAGACTTTATCGCCAAAGATGGTTTCCGTATGTATCACGGCGAAGTAGTGCCCGGATTTCCTGTTCATCCGCATCGGGGTTTCGAAACGATTACTATTGTCCGAAAGGGCTACGTTGATCATGCGGACTCAATCGGTGCCTCGGGTCGTTATGGCCAGGGTGATGTACAGTGGATGACAGCGGGAGCGGGCGTACAACACTCGGAAATGTTTCCTTTGCTAAAACAAAACTCAGAAAATACTTTAGAGTTATTTCAAATTTGGCTGAACCTTCCCCGCGCCAAAAAAATGTCCCAGCCGCATTTTACAATGTTTTGGAGCGAAAAAATCCCGCATCTGGAATTAAATAATAAGTCGGTTCGGATGATTTTAATCGCTGGCGCCTATGAAGGAACACAGCCTTTATCCCCGCCTCCAGATAGTTGGGCGTATCAACCAGAAAGCAACACCGCGATTTGGATTTTAAAAATGCAACCCGGTGCCGAATTTGAATTGCCTGCGGTATCCAAGGAAACAAATCGCAGTTTGTTTTTTTTCCAAGGGGGTGGCCAATCTAATTGTGAAGAACTATTTATTGGCAACACCAAGATTGCCCCTAAAACCGGGATCGAACTGCAAGGCGAAAGTAAAATTAAATTAAAGGCAGGCAATCAAGAAATCGAATTGCTACTGTTGCAATCGAAATCGATGAATGAACCAGTCGTTCAATACGGGCCTTTTGTTATGAATACCGAGGATGAAATTAAACAAACATTTATGGATTTTCAAAAAACTCAGTTTGGTGGTTGGTCTTGGGAAAGACCGGACATGATTCACGGTGATAAAATCGAACGATTTGCTAAACATCCCGATGGCAAAGTAGAGAAGCCATTATAATGAAAATTCGCCGGGGGTCTCGATGAGAATTCGTCAAATGGGTTTTTCCTCAAGGTTGAAAGCCCACCGGCATTTATTAACCTTAGAGACATTAAAGTTTATTGCCGAGTATATGATTGATGGCAATGCCAAACAGGCGGCATTCCGGTCGGGGATTCCGGAAACCTATGCGGCCAGGCAGGGGCAGTGGTTAAGAAAACTGCCGATGGTGAAACAAGCGTTGGAAAGAGAATTAGATCAAAGAGAATTGTTAGATCTTCAAAGGGAAATTGAAAAAATTAATCAACATATGGAAAAATGCCGAGAAATTTTGGGACTCGAGTGAAGAAGTTTACTAAAGTAAATATCGAAATTAGTAATATCTGTAATCTTCAGTGCAGTTTCTGCCCGGAAGTGGTGCGAGCCAAAAAATTAATTTCTTTGGATCTTTTTAGGCGAATTATAGAACAGGTAGCTCCGATAACGGAGCAAGTTTGTTTTCATCTAATGGGTGATCCATTAGTGCATCCCCAATTAAGGGAGCTAGTTGAAATCACGCACGAATATGGAACAAAAATATTCTTTGTAACTAACGGCGTTTTACTGAAAGACAAACAAAGCGAACTGTTACTACACCCGGCTTTTCGACAAGTTAACTTTTCCCTACACAGCTTCAATGACAATTTTCCCGATAAAGACCCTTCCGATTACTTGCGTCGAATTTTTGATTATACGGATTCGGCCCTGCAATTAAGGCCCGATCTGTTTATTAATTTTAGGTTATGGAATCTAAACGATCCGCGTGGAACCCTGGAGAAAAATCAAGAAATGTTAAGAAGAATTTCGGAGCATTTTGAAGTGAAGATCGACTCAGCAGTTGATGTTCGCCTGCAGAAGGGTCTTCGGATTAAAAATCGACTGTATATGCATTTTGATACAGAATTTGTTTGGCCTTCCATGGACTTACCTACTTTAGGATTGATCGGCAGTTGCTATGGATTAACTTCACATTTTGGTGTTTTAGTTGATGGAACGGTAGTGCCCTGTTGTTTAGATAAAGAAGGTTCTATCGCATTGGGGAACATTCAAAACGAAAGTATTTTGAAAATTTTAAGTAGTCGCCGAGCACAAGATATTTTGAATGGGTTTAGAAATAAAAAATTGGTGGAGGGCCTTTGCCAACGTTGCCAATACATCGAACGGTTTAATAAACCCTTGCAAGTGGTTTCGCAAAACCAGATGATTTAGACATACTTTAAGATAAGGATGTCTTATGAAACTAGTCAGCCCGAAATCGTTTTCTTTTTTAGCACTATTTTTTGCATTGTTTTTACACGAGCCTATTTTCGCCGCTCCGGAAGTTTCCACCGACAGCGTATTCGTAAAACAGACTGATAAACTAAAAAAAATTTCTAATTCGAAAAAACAGCTTTGGGTTGTTGGTTATGCGAACTCTACAATTGAAAATGCGATTAAAGATTTAGAAGCCAGTTTAAATAACGGAGCTGATGCGATTGTATTTGAAGGCGGATACGAAAAGTTGGATGAAACTCTTACGGCGCTAAGGAAAATATATCCAGATAAACCGATTGGTGTGAATTGTCTTTGTAGCTCTAAAAGTTATGTCGAAACTTTTGAACTGGCTAAAAAACATAAATTACAAATTGCCTGGACCGATTTTTCCGGCGTTGATTTAATTGAAGGTTATGATGAATTTAGTTTACAGGAAATTGATAAGTTGAAACCAGAGGGCGTTTTTTACGTTAGTGGAATTCATATGAAGTATTCCACGTTGCAAGACCCTACCAAAACAATCGAAAAGTCAGCGCAGCAAGCAATCGGTTGGATGGATGGAATTGTTATTACTGGAACTGCCACCGGAGTGGCTACTGATCCCGAACGCGCGCGAAGAGCCCGTGCCGTAATAGGTGATTACCCTATGGGAGCGGCCTCTGGAGTTTCTGCTGAAAATGTAAATACCATAATTCAGAACGTAGATTTTATGTTGGTGAATACTAGCATATCAGATTTAAGTCACCGCATCCTTCCCGAAAAGGTAAAGGCCTTGCGCCAGGCTATTGATCAGGCATCAATTCTAAAATAGGTTAATCTGAAGGGAGCTTTTTCTTACCTAAAGTAAAAGCTCTAAAATATATCGGTTTAGAAAAGGCAACTGGGAGGAAGTAAAGGTATAACTTTTGACTTTCTATTGTTTCATGCAAAACTGCCTATGAAAAGAGGTCGGTTATGAAAAGTATTTTGTTTTTTAATATTTTTTTATTGATGGTTTCTCCAGCTTTCGCCGTTCCGACTCTTCCCACTTACAAAGTTGATGTAACTTCTATTACAATTTCAGGAGTTTCTTCTGGCGCTTTCATGGCGAATCAGATGGCGACCGCATTTTCGAACAATTTTTCTGGTGCAGCCAGTGTGGCCGGAGGAATTTTTTGGTGTTCACAGGGTAGTTTGCAAAAGGCCCAGACTGAATGCATGAACACGACCAGTTCAATCAATTCTAAAGTACAGATTGCCGAAGTGAAAAGATTAGCAGTAGCCGGTGAAATTGATCCTTTGGAAAATTTGGCTAAACAAAAACAATTTATATTTGCCAGTCCAAAAGACGCGATAATTAAACCGCCATCCAGCGATAAACTTTACGAATTTTTAAAGGAATTTTCCCCAGTTGAAAATATTAAATACGACAATCAACATCAAGTAGCGCATGGATTTCCTACCTTAAATTACGGAGCTAGTTGTGCCATGGGATATTTGCCATGGTTGCTGAACTGTAATGTTGATACGGCCGGTGACATTTTGAATTTCATGTATCCACAGTTACAAGGCCGTATTCCTGCCGTTGCGAAGAATTTATTGGCCTTTGATCAAAAGGATTTTGGAAACGCGGCGACCCCTTTATTTGCGAACGGTTGGGTTTATGTTCCGACGTCATGCCAAGAAGGTCATGAATGTAAACTACATGTAGCCCTGCATGGATGCCAAATGAACCCTGATTTTATTCAGGACCAATTCGCTAAAAATGCGGGATATAATGAGTGGGCCGAATCTAATGGAATTATCGTTCTTTACCCGCAATCCGGCAAATTAGGTCAGCAAAACCCTAACGGCTGCTGGGATTGGTTCGGTTTCACCGGCACTAATTACGTGACTAAAAAAGGTAAACAGATGATTTCCCTAAAAGCCATGATCGACCGTATTGTCGGGCGCCACCTTTAATCAAAGGTCCTTTAGATTAATTACAGTCTTTTCAGCCATTAGATGCAGTTTTTAACGATTTTTGTAGAGCTAAGTCCCCGGAAGGGTTAGATTCTGAGCCTCTGAATTTTGGGGGTTCTATGTCGTCTTTTTCTGAATTTAATTTAATTTCTTCACTACAAAAAACACTGGATGAAAAACGACTTTTTAAGCCAACTGAAATTCAATCCAAAACAATTCCACTTTTACGAAATGGAATTTCCTTGGTTGGTGTTTCCGAAACCGGTAGCGGTAAAACTCTTTCTTATGCGTTGCCTTTGCTGAATGCTTTAAAAAATCTGGAACTGCAAGGTGAAAAAGTTGAAAAAGAAGGTACACCTAGGGCTGTAATTTTAGTTCCTAATCGTGAATTAGGTGAACAGGTCTCTAAGGTATTTAAAATGTTTACGCACGAAACTCGTTTAAGAGTACGCGTGGCTTTGGGTGGAACGGCCTTGGAGCAGGCTAGACGTAATACTTCTGGCGCGTTTGAAATATTGTTAGCAACTCCCGGACGTATGTTACAGATGATTCGAAGAAACTTAGTGGATTTGTCTGATGTAAGAACTTTGGTGTTTGATGAAGCCGATCAAATGATGGATCAAGGTTTCTTGCCGGATTCAAAATTTGTATTTGAAAAATGTCCGCAAGGAGTTCAGTTAGTTCTGTTTTCAGCGACAGTTTCTGAAAACGTTCAAAATTTAATTGGCCAAATTTTTTCTGATGCGGAAGTCATTCGGACCCAGGCCAGTGGTAAAACCGTGGCCAGTTTAAAAACAAAAAACTTGATGGTACCAGATGGTAAACGTTGGCCTTTGTTCGAAAAAATACTTACGCAACGAGTTCACGGTGGAACTATGGTTTTTACTAATACTCGGGAACAATGTGACAAGTTAGCCAAAGAGATGACAGATAAAGGGTATTATTGCGCTGTCTACCGCGGTGAAATGGATAAAAAGGAACGTCGTTCTAATTTAAAGAAGTTCATTGATGGTAAAATCGATCTTTTAGTATCTACTGATTTAGCGGGTCGGGGTTTAGATATTGAAAACGTTGGACGAGTCATAAATTATCATCTGCCAAAACAAATAGATAATTACCTGCATCGGGTGGGACGTACAGCACGTGCCGGTCGGCAAGGCGTCGTTGTGAATTTGGTCACAGAACGTGATCAAAGATTGATCGACCAGGTTCATAAAAGTCACAGTAGCCAACCTAAAAACTAATTTTAAAAACATTTCGCCATCCTGATTGTCATTGGGCTCTTCTGGGAATAAAATTTATTTTATAGCCAAGGAGATTTATGAAGTCACAAAATAGCAAAGCTTTTGTAATGGGAAGTGCTCGAACACCTTTTGCAAAAAGCCAAACCTCTTATTCAAACGTAACTAGAAAAGATTTGATGGTGGGGGCACTGAACGGTCTAATTAAAAATTACGGATTAAAAAATCGATTGATTGATGACACCGCATTGGGTGCCGTGATGAATAGCTCGGCGGATTTTAATTTAACTCGTGAATCCATCTTGTCGACTGAACTTCATCCTGATTCTCCTGGATATAATGTTCAGCGTGCTTGTGGCACTGGACTGGAGACGGCTTGGCAAATTGCAATGAAGGCTCATACCGGCGCGATTGATATTGGTATAGCCGGCGGTGTAGATACCAACAGCGACCTGCCTATTGAAGTGTCGCATAAACTACAGCACGCATTGCTGGATTTAAATAAGGCCCGAACTTTTGGTGAAAGATTGCAGGCACTAAGTCAGTTGACGCTGAAAAGTTTAAAACCGGCGATTCCCAATGTAAACGAACCACGCACTTTGAAATCAATGGGTGAACATTGCGAATTGATGGTTAAAGAATGGAAAGTGACTCGTGCTGAACAAGACGAAATCGCATTGGCCAGCCACAAATACGGTGCGAAGGCTTACGAAGCTGGATTCTATAATGACCTGGTTCATGAATTTAATGGGTTAAAAAAAGACGGGACTCTTCGCGGGGATACCTCTTTGGAAAAATTGGCGAAGTTAAAACCTGCTTTTGATTTTACCGGTTCAGGTACTTTGACAGCGGGAAATAGTTCGCCGTTAACAGACGGCGCTTCTTGTGTTTTGATCGCGAATGAAAAAGGCGCTGAAAAATTAGGCTTGAAGCCGTTGGCGCAGATAATTGATGTACAAGTGGCCGCAGTCAATTTTGTCGCTGGTGCGGGTTTATTGATGGCACCGACTAAAGCAGTTTCGCAATTACTGACTAGAAATAAATTAACTTTTAGTGATTTTGATTATTTTGAAATCCACGAGGCTTTTGCGGGACAAGTTCTGTGTAATCTGAAAGCTTGGGAATCGGAAAAATATTGTCGGGAAGTTTTAGGTTTGAATGCCCCAATTGGGTCTATTGATCGAAAAAAATTAAATACTGTAGGCAGTAGTTTGGCTTTGGGACATCCCTTTGCTGCTACCGGAGCTCGTATTTTGGGAACCTTGGCCAAATTAATTGGCGGACAGGGTGCAAAACGGGGATTGATTTCTATTTGTACGGCGGGCGGGATGGGAATCGCTGCTATTATTGAAAGCCCCTGAGGGGCTATTTATCGAAAGCCCTAGAGGATGTTAACTTGTTCAAGGCCGCGGGTGGAACTGAATAATTCCGCAGCGGCATCGATCTTCGCGAATTTAGTACCTACATTACTTTAAGGGAAACTTCGACATTGCCACGAGTAGCGTTTGAATAAGGACAAACCTTGTGGGCTTTTTCAACTAAAGTCTCAACGGCTTTTCTTTCCATGCCGGGAACTGTAATTTGTAATTCTACTTCGATACCGTATCCGCCTGGAATAGGACCAAATCCGACCGTTCCATCAATATGGGCATCGTCAGGCAAAGTGATTTTTTCACCCCGTGCAACGGCCTTCATCGCACCTAAGAAACATGCAGAATAACCCGCAGCAAACATTTGTTCTGGATTAG
>JAYVAZ010000369.1:0-7075 GCA_043750675.1 Pseudobdellovibrionaceae bacterium
CTCGGAATGAAACAATTCAAAGTCTTTAGTCTTGGTGGCAATTATCCGAATAGTTATTTATGAATAAACGTTTGGTTCTTTTAGCGGTTTCAATGTTGACCTTAGTGGCCTGTAGCCGATCCACAGACGTTTCGTCGACCTCGGGAAAAAGTAAGGTATCGTTTTTAGTTCCAATTGGATTGTCTTCACAGGCAGCATTACCCGCCGGTAAAAAAGCTTGCTACGGGGTAAAGGTCAGCGCACCGGACATAAAAGGTGCACTTAATTCATGTAATCCAGTATTTGGCCAATACGTGGGATTTAAGGCTGAGGGTCAATCCTTAAGTATCGAAGTTCAAAAGGGCGATAACCGAAATTTTTCCTTAGTAAGTTATCTGGCAGATGAAAATGAAAGCTGCCCGAATTGGGATTCAGATTTCAGCGCCTCTTTTACCCGATTACAAAATACTTATATCGTAGGGACGGCGTCCGCAGTATCACTAAAAAGTAACGACGAAACCGTAACCATCACCTATGAATTTCCTGGAGTAGGCAATAATATGGCCGTTCAGGAAAGTTTGGCCAGCTGTAAATTAAGAGGAAGTCTTTTCTCTAACGGAAGCGTTTTAAGTCCACAAGGGGACGTGATATCAAACTATGAAACAACGGAAGGTTACTATTCAACATCGTTGTCAGGAGTCTTTGGTGTGGGTTTCGTAACTACAGGGGGCATCTTAAATTTGGGGGTCGCAAACCCGGTACAAATTCCCGAATATGTATATTCCTTAACGCGCAAACCAGATACGGGTGACCTGTACGGTCTTATTGGAGACGGTAGAATCGTTAAAATTAATCTTCCCAATACAGCTACAGGTGCCGGGCCCCTAGTTGCTGCCACAATCGAAGAATTAACTTCTGCGACTTGCCCGTTTACAGTGTCTTCCTGCAAAGTCCCACCTTGGATGCAGTCTATTTCGGCCGGTTTTACCTCTGAATTATATGGTTTAGATCATGGCGGAAATATTTATTCGCTTCAGGCAGCTGGGATTACTTTGGAAGACAAAGTTTCAGAAGCGGTCAGACAAGTTTCGTATTATTGATGACATTTATTTCTGAACCGGTTCTGATTAAGGTATGCCGAAAGAGCTGCCTATTGAATATCCCTTTAAAAGCAACGAAGAAAGACTCCTTATTGGGGTCTTTTTTATTTTTATTCTGCTTCTAACTTTCGGTTTTTTTAATTTGTCCCCAAACCGAGGTAGCCTGATAGCCAAAATTCCTCCTACAGAAACAAACTCCGGTTTTGTTATTAATCAAGTTTATGAACAGACCAGTGATATCGATGCCTTGATTCTAGGCCCTTGTACGGCTTGGTGGCAAATTTATACTCCCTACATCCAAGAGCGCCTCAGCCAAAAATATCGCCAACAGGCCCAGGTCATTACTTTGGGCTACAACCATTTTGGTTCTGATCTGATGTACTTATTACTGAAAGATGTGTTGCAAAAAAGAAAAGTGAAAAACCTAGTTTTGACTTTACCAAAGGTAGAAGATCTTTATCCTTTCCCACACCAAAATGCGGTGAATTGGTGGATTTATCCCAGTGATCTAGATGCGGTTCAAGGAATATCATTTGTGGGGTATCTACGAATACTAGGTTTAAATTTATTTTCTGCGATTTACCGAAGTTCTTTGAAGGGGGAATCATTGATTGATTTTACCCCCAACCTGGAATACGGGTTCAATTCTTTGCGTGATTTACAGCGGATTCAAAAATCTCAGCTACCGATTTTTGATCGCGATCAATATGTAAAAGTGATTACCCCAGCCGAAACGGACTTGGATTCCCAGCACAACCTGTCTGTTGACTGGATTAGATTTTATCAGCTGATTTTTGATTTGGTGAAATCTCACAATATAAATGTAGTTTTTGTCGATTCCCCCCACGTGGCCGAATTTGAAACAACTCTAAAGACAGTGCCGGGAAATTTTGCTGAAGTGACTAGTAGCGGAATTCCCGTCATCGCTATCGACTTTAAAAAGTGGTATTCCGATTTGCCCATTGTTTTGCAGAATCAGATTTATGCGGGACATAATTTGACCGCCATTGGTGCGCAAACTTTTACCGACCTGATCAAGGATAAACTAGTGGAGCACTTGCAGTGAATATTCTTAGTAAAATGAACAAATATGATGTTTTGATATTTTTGTTCGCATTAGCTTTGATTGTACTTTATTTTTTAATACCCAATGCTTCTTTTTGGGCGCCCATTGTTTACGGTAGATTCTAATGTTTAGTTTAGACCAATTCTTCACTTGGGAAGTTTTGCTTTTTCTAATAGGAATGTTCGGGGTTTCTTTCTTACGGCAATTCAAATGGAATGTGGTCATCGAATTTTTTCTAAATCTCGGACTCTGTTATCATTTATTTTTTCAAAACCAGGCGCTGGGTATTTATCCATTGGGGTTTCTGTTATCCGTAAGTATTATCGTATACTTCTTTTCAAAACTTTCCCGGTTCCGATTCATCGCTTTTATTATTCCGGCTATGATTTTAATTTTGTCGCAAGTTTTGCCTAGAGTTGAGATGGGAGATCTGGCGCTTTATTTTGGCGGTCTGGCACCAGCCGCAGTAGCAAAGACGGGTTTAATGTCTACTGTGGCGTTAATTGGATTGTCTTATTTGGTATTCCGGTGGTATCGATTTTTGCTGGATCAGCCAAGCAACCCTGCTTCGTTTTTTTCGTTCTTTTCATTTTTGCTGTATTGTTTTTATATGCCGATTTTTTATATTGGACCAATTACCGGTTTTAAAGAATTTTCCGCTTCGATACAAAATGAATATAAAAGAACAGCGCGGGTTTTTGCTGTTGCTATTCTAAGGCTCCTTTGGGGAGCTGTGAAATTTTACCCGCTAGCCAGTATTTTTTACCAGCTGACGTTTTCGCGTTTGTTGTTAAATCCGAATCCGCAATTAAATTTAATTCAGTTTATTTTGGCGGCTGGTGCCTATCCAGCTTATCTATTTCTTAATTTTTCAGGTTTCATCGACTTGGTTATCGGTTTGTCGGCCATATTGGGAATTCATATAGATAAGAATTTTGATCGACCTTATTTGGCCACCAGTGTTCGGGACTTCTGGCGCCGTTGGCATATTTCTTTAACAGATTTGCTTAAAGATCTCATCCACATTCCCTGCATAAAACTCTTAGAAAAATGGGGTTTCCGAAGTGTATTGGTAAAATATGTGGTAGCCATAACCCTGGTATTTTTGGTGATGGGCTATTGGCATGGTGGGACCTCCAGTTTTTATATTTTTTCGCTTCTACAAATAGCCGCGTTGATTATCCAGCGAAGTCTGCGTCAAAACAGAGAAGAAACTAGTTCGGTTAAGAAAACTTGGCTTAAAAGGTTCGCACTATGGGTGTTTCTAGCTGTTAGTTTTTTCTTTTTCGAAAACAGCCCGCAACAAATTCAGATGATTCTTCAAAAAACACATTTCTGAAAAAGCAATAGGTTGACAGGTTAACCTTTCCGTTCTGAAATGTTCCTATTATTATCTTAATAAAAAAGGACTTTTTATGAAATTATTCGTGGCACTTTTACTTTCCATTTTCATTCAACAGGCGCAAGCCGCATCCGACCGAAGTGTCTCAATTGCTGCAGAAAATGGGAAAATTACTTTGATTAATGGATCTACAGTGGCGGTCAGCTATACGGCAGAATGTTACGATCGCACTACAGGTAATAATATTTTAACAGGGGCCAGTAATGTGACTTTGGCGCCTAAAGGCGATATTTCTTACGAAGCTTCAGGAGCCTGCGCCGGCGGCGCAACTCCGGCTTACAAATCACCCCAGAATATCGTTGCTTGTTCGGGTAGTGCAAATTATGCCGGCGCCTCTGCACTTTGCGGGACGGCTTCAAATCTTTGTACTATTGCTGATCTAATTACTCGTGGTGTTTCCAGTTTATCAGGGTATCCGACTTACTATTGGTTTTCTGCCGGAGCGGGAGTCAATCCGTTGTATACGACATGGGATAACTGGGGCAAGTCCAGTCCTTATCCAACTAGTGGCGGGGGAAAAAATTATCAACCCCGATCTGAAACTAAGAATGTTAATTACCGTTGTAATACGACGAACTCCGTGGGCACGGGAGGATCAGGAATCGGTAACTGCAATCCTTCGGATGTGAATATTTCTGCATCGGGCGCACTTTGCTGTCCTACCAATAATGGTTTTAAATCTTGTAAAGTGACGATTTTGTCCAGCACACCAGCTGCCGGTCATTTACAGAGCCCGCAATTTAAAGGGGGAGCTTCTTTTTAGTATTAGATGGATATTGTACGACTTAAAAATCTCAGTTTTAAATATCCATCGGCTATTAAAGAAACGCTATCGGTCAGTCATTTTTCCATGCAAGATTCAGAAAAGGTTTTTTTATACGGTCCAAGTGGCTGCGGTAAAACAACCTTTTTAGAAATTTTATCCGGAGTTTTAGTTCCACAAAAGGGTGAAGTTTTTATTAAAGAACAAAACCTTGTGAAGTTCAGTTCGCCTCAGCGCGATCGGTTTCGGGCTTCCCACATCGGCTATATTTTTCAAAGTTTTAATTTAATTCCGTATCTGAATGTCCAAGAAAATATTACGTTACCCCTTTACCTAAGTCGAGAACGTCGCCTCAGAGTTTCAAAAGAAAATGAAATTGCCGAGATGACCGCGTTATGTTCGCAGTTGGGTATCGAGGACCTTATTAATAATCCAGTTACTGAATTGTCAGTCGGCCAACAGCAGCGGGTCGCCGCAGCCCGTGCCTTACTGGGAAAACCGGAGTTAATCTTAGCCGACGAGCCGACTTCAGCATTGGACTTTGACCATCGGGAACGTTTTATCAAACTGTTGTTTGATCTTTGTGGCAAAAATAAAACGGCTTTGCTATTTGTTAGTCACGATCGTACTTTGCAAGGGCTTTTTGATCGCTCGGTTTCATTATTGGATATTAACATGGCGGTAAATAAGGGATGAAAATAGGATGATATTTTTAACCTTGGCGCTGAAGTCTATTCGCAATCGAAAATTTTCTACGTTTCTTACTATTTTATCTATTGCTTTTAGTGTGGGCTTGTTGCTTTCGGTCGAACGCACGAAACGGGCGGCACAAGAAGGTTTTACCCAAGCCATTAGTCAAACCGACTTATTAGTCGGGGCTCGAACCGGCCCGTTAAATCTGATTTTGTACACAGTATTTAATATGGGAAATGCATCGAATAATATTTCTTGGGAAAGTTACCAAGATTTAAAGAAAAATGAAGCAATTGATTGGACGATTCCTTATTCATTAGGAGATGGTCATAAAGGCTTCAGGGTTGTCGGCACCGATGAAAATTTTTATCAGCATTATCATTTTCGCGGTGATCGCAGTATAGAGTTTGAAAGCGGCCTTCCGGCTTTAGATCTCTGGGATGTCGTTGTCGGTTCTGATGTTGCAAAAAAATTAAAATATAAATTAGGTGACCAGGTGATTATTGCGCATGGAGTGACCCGCCAGGAAGGAATTCTTTTTCATGACAACAAGCCTTTCCACATCACCGGGGTACTGAAACCAACTGGTACCGCACTAGATCAAAGTTTATATATTTCCTTGTTCGGAATGGAAGCAATCCATTTGGATTGGCAAAGTGGCGCAATGCCCACTAAAGAAAATTCTTTGCTTCAGGGACAAATAAAAAAAGAAAATATTAAAATTTCCGCTATCACGGCCTTCTTTTTGCGAACGAAATCACGTATCGAAACACTTAAACTCCAGCGGGATATAAATAATTATTCGCAAGAACCACTTCTGGCGATAATTCCGGGGGCAACTTTGTCTGAATTATGGCGCGGTCTCAGTCAGATTGATACTGTGTTAAAAATAATTTCCATTATGGTAATGGCGGTTGGGTTGGCCTCGATGTTAAGTTCCGTTCTGGCCGGCCTAAATGAGCGCAGACGGGAAATGTCTATTCTGCGTTCCATCGGCGCCGGCCCAGGGCGAATTACTGCGCTTTTGGTTTTCGAAAGTAGTTTGCTGACGTTTTTGGGAATTTTACTGGGATTGATTTTAGAGTTAGCCGGATTTTTTATTTTGTCAGGTTGGTTGGAAGATAAATTTGGTTTTTATGTGGTGGGTGCGCCTATCACCTGGATCGAAATAGCTTACCTTATAATTATTTTAGTTTTTGGAATTTTAACGGGACTGATCCCTGCTTATCGAGCGACTCAGTTAGCCCTCAAAGATGGATTGTCAGTGAAGATCTGATTTGGAGCGATTATGGATATTTTGAAACAATGGAAATTTGATCAGAATACGATTATTGCGCAAGTCGATAAATATCCTGAAAATGTGATCAACGAACATGTCGCCGAATACATGATGCAAAATGTTCCGTCTTTGCCTTGGCGTTCGCAGTTAGACGATTCAGCAGTTAAGAAGCTGAAGCAGCTGCATGCGGGGACCAAAGAGAATTACCGTTTAAAGTTAGTCGCCCTGGAAGGAAAGCAAATAGTGGGTTGGTCTTTTGGTTTCCAAGACACATTGGATTCGTCTTCTTATTTTATGGCGGGTTCTGTTGTTTTACCGGAACGGCGAAGACAGGGCCTTTACAGCGCATTAGTAGCCAAGGTTTTAGAAATTACCGAAAAAAAAGGATTCCAGTCGGTTTGGTCGATGCACATTATGAATAACAACCCAGTGTTGATTGCGAAATTAAAACAAGGATTTGTTATTAATGGCTTCGAAGTAAATACCATTTATGGGGCTTTGGTTAAATTAACTTTTAATCATTCGGAACTTCGAAAAAAGGCACTGAATTTTCGTGCCGGCAGTGTAAAAGAAACGGAAATCATTTCTTTACTAAAAAAACGCGATCACAAAACTCTATAGTATTAAATTAGTTTAAATGAAGTTTTTCCTAACACCATTCCGTTCACGATAATTTCTAAGTGGTGTAATCCTTTATAGTGTTTACGTGTAGTCATTTGTCGCAGCGAGTGTTTGCGTTTAACTACAAAACTAACTACCGGGTAATTCTTTTCAGAAATTTTGAAGACTTTCT
>JAYVAZ010000370.1:0-4084 GCA_043750675.1 Pseudobdellovibrionaceae bacterium
AAAAATAAATAAAAAGCATGTGGGGTTATTTGATAGAGCAATGAAGAAATCCAAGGCTGATCCGCAGGCCATCCAAAAGAATGCCAAAAAAATGGAGAAGAAATATTCAATCAAAAATATAAAATACCATATAGAACCAGGAGAATATATGACCTATAAATTGTGGTTAGAGCATGTCCATCATGAACAACCCCCGCAAGAAACCGAAGTTAATTTTTCAGCGCCATTTTCGTTCGAACATTCAAGTCGTGCTGGTGCCGGTGATATTGAAGTAGATTTAGAAGCCGGAACTTTTCGTGTAAGTGCAAGTGTACTATTTGCAGGCTCATTTAAAAACAAGGCGGGTCTAGGCGATTACATTCGTGTACCATGGGCGACTCAAGACATTCGAGTGTCAGCAAAGCTTCCTGAGACTTCAGTATACTTGCATGCGTATTCAGGTCCGGGTGGTTCAGGTGCTACGGCTTCAAGTGTGATTGATGTATTAACTGAAGACGGTCAGCAATGTAAGGAAACTCAGGAGCACGCTGCAGTAGTGGCTCCGGTGATTTGGAGTGCTTCATTATCAATGACTGACACTACAATTATGGCTTGTGAAATGGAATCGCCTCCAGCAAATCAAGACGTGGCAGTCCGATTTCAAAGTGTAGTGGATGTCACTGCAGGTGGCGCAGCCACGGCTTATGGGGATGTGACTTCGACTCCCGACCCGATTCGTGTCCGTTTGATTGAATAGCAGCCCACGACATGGGCTGCAGATTGAGTGGTTAAGTAGCCCATAGATATTTGAAATAAAAAAAAGCCGACTGAAAAGTCGGCTTTTTTATTAAGGCTCGTTTTGTAGCCAATGCCTCGTTGAACTCGGCGATGGCTAGCCGGGGGCGCTTCGCTCAGCTACAAGGTAGCGCCTTCGATTTTTTCACCGTTTAAATAAGCAGTAGCTGTTGTACACTCGTAAACAATTTCCACTTTATTTGCAGCGGCATCAATCAAAATTATTTTTCCTGTTTTATACCATTGAGTGCAGGTTGTATCGAAAGTAATTCCGATCGCTTCCCAACTCATACTTGCGGATCCATTAATAATGCTGTGTTTACCTTGCTGAGATTCGTTCATAAAGGTTCCATCCCAAGAGAATGTTCCTTTACCTTCCATCCCACCATTGTTCCAGGCCGCATTGGCCGCCACAACATCGTGAGTATAAGTCACATCAAATGTGTAATGATAAGTGTAATCAACGCTAGTATCTCCGGTTTCCGCAAGATTAAATTCAGCATAAAATCTTCCGGTGTAATCTGAAGTATAATGCGACAATGTATCTGAACCGTTTCCTGTCCAGTTACCCATATAAGATCCACCGCCGGTAAAACCGTCGTCCAAATCTTTTACGAACCAATTGGGGATATCAAATTCGTAAACGTAACCACCTTTGACTCCGGCAACGGTGTCATCGGTGTCGGTTACTTTGAAGTGCCCGGTTTGATTGTAGGTATAATTACCGCTGTTAAAATCAACGCAATCCATGGAGTATTCTTTGATTAAAGAAATACCATCATTGTCAGCGTCCACAGGAGTTACTGGAGTTTCGGTATAACAAGAAAGTCTTGCGCTTCTCTGCGCTCTTGTTGTAATTCCGGTCATTCCTGCAGGCAAGTTAGCCGCCGAGTTTCCTCGAGGTAACTGTGACAACGCGGTTGCAAACGTTGTAATAATCTGAGGAGCTGAGGTTGCATTGATAGGTGGTTTGCCACCAATACAACTGGTCAAGCTGGTCAGAAATAAAAGTGAAGCTATTATTTTATTCATATTTCAACCAATAATTTCAACTATTAAAAGTTGTAAGTAACACTTGCGGTTGTTAAAAACGCAGTGCCGTTAATAGCACCTGAATTTGATGCCGCTAATGTACCGTCTAAAGTAAGTTGATTGTATTTAAAACCAAGACCACCGCTGAAAGTAGTATTGCTGTTAATACCATCTGGATCAGTATTTGTAGCTGTTCCATCTTTTACAGAACCGATTAGGAAATTCTGTTGTACAGAACCGCGAAATGCAGCCCAAGTGTTCATATTGTATTCAATACCCATAAATACTGGCAATGAAGTCATAGAAATTTTATCGCCTTCGATGTCTCTGGTACCGATCATTAATTTAGCACCGTAATAAATATCTGCATCAGCATTTTTTAAAGAACGATCTAACCAACCTAAAATAAGACCAGTGTCGCTAGTTTTAACATCAGCTGCACCTTCTTCTTTAGCGTTGTTTAATTCGATAGAACCAAAGAAATGGGAAGTATCAACATCTTTTGAACCACCTAGTAACAAACCAGGAGACGCTGTGATTTTTTGATCGGGAGTTCCTGTTTTTTCTGCAGTAGAAATCGCTGTTAGATGAGCATAATAAGCAACGTCACCATTGCGAGCACCAAATTTACCAACTAAAGTAGTTTCTTTAGTTCCAGATTTTTTGTTATCAACAGTAGAGAATGAACCTGAAAAACCCATAGCACCCATACTGTAGATTACTTCGATTGGATTTTGTTGTTTTAAAAAAGTCGTTCCATCTCTTAAATCACTTGAATTGTCGTGACCTAAGTAAAGACCTAACATGTTTCCGTTAGCTAGTTTTCTAGAAAAACCACCTTCAGCACCGGCGCCTACTGCACCCATTTCGTAAGTCATGAAAGGAGTTAAAAGACTTAAATCTGATGGATTCGTAAAAACAGTCTGAGTGTCGACGACGTGATCAGCACTTTGTAAAGAAGCTAATCGGGCCTTTGAAGCAAAGGCATTAGATGCGGTTAACGTTAATAAAACGAGTAACAAATTTTTCATAAAACTCCCCTATATTGGTAATGGATAATAATTCTTGGATGTTTAGATCGAACCGTCAACACCTTTTTTATATACGATTTCCCATTGGGAGAGATTGGAAATAATAATTAATTTTTGACTGTTTTCTGGGCGTTTTAAAATGCGGATTAGTTCTGGGCGCATCAATTGATGTACTTTCCAAACCGTTTTAAAAAGTTTTATCGTTTGTTCCCAGGTAGCTTCTTTGCAGTCCTGGGGAATTTCTCTACGCGGAGACCAAACGTTTTTAACTTGTCGTTTAGTGCACCACCAGTAGTGCCGCCATAAAGGCAAATCAATAAACACAATTTGGTCTGAAAGTTGAAATCTTTTTTCTAAAATATCCAGCGGACCATAGCCGTCTATTATCCAACTTTCCTTCTGCATAATTTCATTCAAGGTCGCTATAGTTTCCTGATGCGGACGAATTTTTAAACCGGCTAGAAACTGAATCGCATCGATATGTGTAACCGGGATATTATTTAGCTGTGAAAGCCTTCGACAAAGAACAGTCTTCCCGCCGCCGCTATTCCCAATGACTGCAATTCGTTTTTTCATATCTAATTTTCCAACTAGTTTTTAAGGACCTTTTCTACTTCTTCCATCTGACTTTTGTAGGACTCGATGTAGGCCAGGGCAACGTAGCCCATTACTAGGCAAGTTACAAAGATAGATATCGTTTTAATCAAGATAGCGGTACCCGTGCTGATTTTTTCCTTTAATCCCAATACGTAACGATCAAGGAATTCTGGGATTTTTCCACTTTCACTTCCCAGCTGAATAGCGCGATTAAAATCATTCGGAAAATATTTTTCTTTTTCAAAAACTTGGGTCAAATTCTGACCGCTATCAATGAGCGGAATCATCCGTTGAACAGCAAACGTGATTTCGGGTGCGGCTGAACTAAGGGCAGCGTGTTTGCTGGCATCAAAAAAATTAAGACCCGATCCCAACATCAAACTTAAAGAACTAGAGAATTTTTCAATCGCAATATTCTTAATTAAACCTTTAAGAAAAGGAATACGGGACAGAAAGGAATGCAAAGATTTGGCCTTTGCAATTTCAAAGTAAGAACGCATCCACAAATCATAAAGTTTGTGGGTCACTAGCAAAAATAAAATCAATAGGCCTAAACTGTTTCGTAGATAAACTGCGATAGATATTTTCCCCGAAAACAGGGCAGGCAAAGAAGGAATGAAAAGTGCTACTAATAAAGTCAAAAAAGGACG
>JAYVAZ010000371.1:0-5609 GCA_043750675.1 Pseudobdellovibrionaceae bacterium
GTGATTGCGCAACTTCAGGAACACAGAGGCACCTCTGCGGGAATGAACAGTTTTACTGCCGATGCGATCGAATCGGTTAGACAAGGAACTCCAGGAAAAATTAATCTTACACCAGCGCAGATGTCGGAAAGATTGACTCCAATTAGCCAAACTCAAAAAGCCGCTTTGTCACAGTTGTTTGCTAAAGCAGATGAAATGAGTTTCGATTTACATGACAAGTTAGAGGCTAAATACGGATTTAATCCATCGGCTCGATTAAGTTCGATGTCTTTGGAAGACCAACAGGCCTATACAACAGTTTCAGATGCTAGCAAAATGGTTAGCGGCCGAAACGTATATGATTACAACCAAGGTATCGCTGCCGTTGCGATTGCAGAAACTTTATATAACCAAGCACTGGGCAAACCGGATGCGGCATCGCAAGCAGATACACATAATGCGCAAGTGATTTCGCCGACTCCAGTTGCGCCTGTGCTGGCGGTTGTTGAAAACGCAGCTCATTCTGTTGCGCCTGAAAACGCAGCTCAATTTGTGGTTCCTACTGGTGCAGCCGAAATTGCACAGCAGAAGGCCACGCCTTTAAATATAGATCAAGAGCAGGAATTAAATTTAAAACGAGGCGTTTTAGAAGCCACACGTAGACTTTATGTACAAGAAGTTCAGGAGCGCTACGGCTTCAAAACTTTATCAGATTTAGCGGCACGCAAATCCGAGATGTCTCCAATTGATCAAGATCGCTTTACGCATTTAGTGAACGCCTTCCGGGCTGCCATAGTGATAGATGCTAAGGGTACTAGAAATTCAGAAAATAATCTTTTGAATTTTAATACCGCAATGGCGAACTACGATAATTACGTCATCTTGACTTCACGTGCAGGATTAGGAATTCCTGCATCGGTTGAAGCAGAACTAAAATTAGCATCAGGTTCTGACTACGGAAGCGGTAACGCTGTCGTTTCAAGTTCAGTTGTAGCAGTTAATAGTCAAATTTCTAGTGGAAGTGATCAAGTTTCGGCAGCGCCAAACTTAACTGTTGTTCAAGGTGGCAAACAAGACGCTGCAGCTGTGCAAACGGCGCCGTCTACAGTGCAGGCGGTATACAGCCCTGACATGAGCCCCGAAAACATGCGGGCTGCCCAGAAAACTTTAGGGTTCCAGGCGAACACTTCTTTTGACAGTAGCCGTATGTTGGCCAATGCAGCAAATGAAGGTGATTCCATCGTTAGACTTGTGGATCAAAAAGTACTTAATCAGTCGCGCGCTTCATTAACGATGGTCGAAGCTTCACTGGTGACTTTAAACATGCAAGTCGATTACATGAACGGAAAGCTTGCGGGAAAAAATAGCCCGGCCGATCTTGCCTACGCACAAGGTATCATGACTAAAATGGTTGAAGCCAGAGACAAAGTTCAATCACGTTATGATAACCTAATTGAAAACGGCAAAGCCGAAGACCTATTAAACAAAGTTAAAACAGATAATAAAGTAATGGATATCAAAGTGATTCCGCTAAGCACACCGGTATTAACGGTGGTAGCGATGAAGAATCAATTGACCGAAGGCTTAAAAGATATTCGACCAGATACTCCGGCACATAAGGCCGTGACAGACACGATTGCCAGGTTGGAAGACGTTCGCCAAGAAGCGATAAGACATTCCCAAGTTCAGGCCGAACAAGCCAGAATTTTCGAACAGGCAGCCACTGATTACCGAGCTAGCCAGGTTCAACAAGATCTTCAAAATCGCCAAGCAACGTTTGCAAAAACCGGTGATGTAAAAGCCCTGCCAGTAACGGATGCACAGTTTGAAGCAGCTGTTGCGATAATGGAAAAGATGCAAAATGTAAGAACAATGACTTCGGCTGACATCGATCAGTTGAAGAATATTCAAGTTGTTTTGCAAGAAAAGTATTCTTACAACGCGAACGGTATTCAAGGTATGACCGCGAATGATCAAGCCTTGTATTCAAGAGTTGAAGCGGCCGTGAAATCAGCAGCTGATCAAGCAGCACGCATTGATAATCAGGGCGCGATTATGGCCACACAACAAGGCCGCAATCCAAACGCAGCGAAGGTCAACAAACAAAATGTTGTCACTGACCGAAAAGGTCACTTATGGGGATCGCAAAATGCGGTAACTAGTACCAAAGCGTCGGCTCCTGAAGTCATTGCACAATTAGATGCGATCGGTGGTAATCATTCGAACTTAGAAATGACTGCTGTCTATTCTCCGGTAGTTAGATTTAATCCTGATATTGATACGATTCAAAGTTTCTTTAGTAGCGTGGGCGTTACTCGGGATATGGTAATTTCGGCCAATATTGCAACGACGGTTGATACTCGATCATTAGATAGCATCGGAAATGATTTGACCCGTACGAAAGAATTCGTTGCGAAAGTAAATCAGGCCATTGCGGAAGGTAAAGTTAACATTGAAAGTTTACCGACTGATTCTAAAGTGCGACAACTGGTAGAAACAGCCCGGGCCCAAATGAATTCGTATGTAACAAACGCAGTTCAAGTCGGCTTCGATAGTTTCGCCGACGTTAGTAATGAAAATAGCCGCAATGGTGGTCGCGGTTTTGGCATCTACGGAAGTTTAGACCTAGTCCGCAACGCCGGTATTAATGGCCGTGGAAAACCAGATGGCAACGGCAATGGCCCCGGAAGTGGGCCAGGTGGAGGAACTCCACCAAGCGGTGCAAATGGCGGAAACCCGCCTAGTAGCCCCGGAAGCGGCGGCGGAGTAAAGCCGTAACGGCTGATAACTCCGCAGCAGCAGCTGCAATCGATGGCGGGCCGATCGAGCGAAATTCTGAGAGTGCTGAAAAGGTGGGAACCGGAACGACGGCGCAACTAACTTCTGCGGTCGCTGCGCAACCAGTCCCTTCTGGTAAGGTCATCACAGTAATGTCGGCGGCAGAATTAGTCGTGGCGGATGCTCCTGGAGCTCAAGTTCAGCAAACTAGTTTGGCCGGAAGTTTTAATTTCGATTTTGGGGCTTCTTATAATTTAAATATTAAGCCAGCTAGTGCTGTCCTTGTTAATTCGGGGATACCAGTAGCAACTACAGCAAATCCAATCACAAATTTTTCTGTGGGAACTGAAATTAATATGACGTCATCCATTAAATCATTTGATGGATCTGGAGCTCTTTCCGGAGACACCGGACATATTTTTACGGCACCGAATGGCAATGTGCACATGTTTTTTACTGATATAAACGGGCACGGAACCCAGGCCGAGGCCGGTGTTATAGCATTAAATGATTTAATGGCCTCCGGCGTTGGACAAGAAACTTTAATAAAAGGCGGAATGATAGCCTTGAATCAGGTTACTGGAGATCTCCCAGGAATGCCGATAACAGCGGCTGGAAGTCATCTAAATTTAGATCCTGCAACAGGGACGTTAAATTATACAGGATACGGAGATGTTGTTGCTGTTATTGCAAAATCAGACGGAACCATAGTCGAAATGCAACGAAGCGGCGGTTTTTTTGGTACGGGATTTAGCACGGGAACAGAACAAACTTTCCCTTATCAACTCAATCCGGGAGATCAAGTTTTTCTACTTTCCGACGGGGCCACTGGACTTCGCCATGTCGATCAACAGCAAGGCGTAAACGCGGCAAAACTTTTAATTAGTAATGCTATTGTTAACGGCCAATCGACAGCACAAATAGTTGCAGCCTTACAAACACCAGATATAGCAGTTAATCAAGCTTATGCAAAAAAAGAAATTGAAGTTAATGATCAAGGTTTACATGATGATGCTTCAGTTTATGCCTTTAGCTGGAAAGCGGCAGCTGCAAGTGAAGTGGACGCACGAAAATCTGGTGTTGAAAATGATATGCGGGGAAACTCAATTCCTAAAGTCATTCCATCCGTACAATTACAACCTGTGGCATTGGTAGGAACATCAAGTGCTTTAAAAGTTTATAATAATCAAAACGCTTTGGGCGAGCAGTTCTATACCTACCAATATGTGGTAGATGTTCCAGGACAAGGTCTAAAAGTAAAAACCGCCGAATTACCAATGGATCGTAAGACAAATACCATCGATGGCAATTTACCATCAGCGCGCGAGTATTTTAATATTCAAATACAAAATAATCCAGGTGCACACGTGGCTTTTGCCGACGTTGGTAACTTAGGGTTTGTTAATAACGATAGAATTGCACCCGGTGGTATGGCCACTGGCGACGCCTATTTAGCGGCGGTAGCCGATAAAATTCGGGAGATTGGTCAAGATAAAATTGTTCTCATGCGAAACGGCGGCGACGAATTTGCATTTCTTATTTTAGAAAAGGATTCGGTTAAAGTTCAGCAGATGTTACAAAGAATAACTGATGGTATCCATGATTTATCTACAATTCACACGATCTTTCAGCAAGAAACGTCCGCACGTGCGCAAGAAATTAAAGCGCAATTGTACGCGGCTTTCCCTGCAGCCAATCCAGAAACACATGCGGCTGCTATTGCAATGGCCACTACTGATCAGCAAAGGTCTGATCTAACAGCGCAACATAAAGCCGCCAGAGCCGAAATGGTTAAGTCCGACTTATTTAAAGAATTAGGTAAAAACTTTAAACAAAAATACGTTCCATTCAGTCGAGAGTCTTTATCTATCGGGGCAACACAAATTGGTCTTGGTGACAATATCAATACAACTATTGCTCGTGCGGATAAACAAGCTTCCGATGTAAAACGTGATTTAAAAGAAACGGTTAATCAAGATGCCACTAAACAAGGTGGAAGACCTGCTGCCACTTATGAATCTTTGAGTGATATGCCTAGTAATAAAATGTTTGATCCAACAATTGCACCTCCAGTGCCGTCACCTTTAACTGAAGGTACGGTTAAAACGATGACGCCGATCGCGACGTTAATGGCACCGATGGTAGAAGCCAGACAGGGTGAAGTCGGTCGATTCTCAGAATTCTCAATTGGTCAGTATAGAGATGAAGCTGGGAATATTACCTTTAAATTAGAAACATTTGTTACTACAAGTACTGGACAAAGAATGTCGGTATTAAGTGATGTGGCTTTAAATTCCAGAACAGGATTTATGGATCACAGCACAACCGAAGCTGCCAAAATTATGGATCACCTAATTACAGAACGACCAGGCACTTCGGTGATTTGGTTCGAGACCCCTGTTTTAGGAAAAGTAAATTACTTTGATGGCGGCCAAGAAGCCGGTGACCGATTGCTTGATGCCTTGGGAAAAGCCGCGAAAACTGTTTTGCGTGAAGGAAATATTGCCTTCAAACTAAAAGGTGCGGAATTTTTAATAGAAGTCGGTCAGGCAGGTTCCGCTGATTTAGTAAATATTCAGGAACGTCTTCGCAACGCAGTTCTTAATTCGCCAGATGTAAAAGCAATTTTTGCAAAGCAACGCGCCTATTTGGAAACACAATTAGCCGCAAATCCAGATTCAACTTCATTAAAGAGTGCAATGGAAACATTGGTCGATATGGAAACGGGAAAAACTTCTATCGTTGACTTAGCCGGAACAGAAGTTAAAGTAGGAGATTCTTTAGCGGCTGTCACGGAAAGAACACGCGGAGTTTTCAAACCCGCTAAGCCATCCACCGATAATGCCGACTTA
>JAYVAZ010000372.1:0-2641 GCA_043750675.1 Pseudobdellovibrionaceae bacterium
ATTCCTAAGTCGTGTAAGGGACTTCCCCCTTCGTTGGCCTTTGCACGAATATTTTTTTCCTTTATTTGATGACCGAATTCAGAAACAAAATATCGCGGCACTCCGATTTTTCCAGAATGAATTAATTGAATGGCTTTCAAGTTAGCCGGATCAAAATGCAATCGATAAGCCGTCATCAATTTTACCTTATTTTTTTTTGCTGTTTTAACAATGTCACCGGCAGCCATGCTGGTTACCGCTAACGGTTTTTCGCATAAAATATGTTTACCGGCTTCGGCTGCGGCGACAGCGTATTTTCGGTGCAGGTGATTTGGTAAAGCAATATAGATCGCATCAATTTTGCTATCTTTAAGAACAGAGTCAAATTCAGCATAATTATAGGTTTGTTTTACTTTATACTTTTTGGAAAGAAATTTTAACTTTTTAGAATCTCCCGATACCAGTGCTTTCAGTACAGAATTTTTAGAATTTTTAAATGCGGGAAGTACGGCCATCTGGGCAATATATCCCAATCCAATCACTGCGTAATTTATTTTTTTCTTTTTTTTGTTCATGCGCCACCTTTTTTAAAAAAGGGTTCAGCAAATTCCAAGCCATGGCGGACATTGGAAAGTTTCTATATGCGCACTAAAACCATGTAGCCCATCTGCTGTTGGTATTTTTTTCTTAACTCTTCTTGATTCATAAATCTGCCAATAAGAAAAAATAAAACAGATGCCCAGATAGGAACCGGTTATTTACGTCCTAACTTTACCGACTCCAACGCCGTATATTTAATTTCTTTAGCTACCCAATTTCTTTTTTTAAAATAATCCCACCAGTCGGATGGAAAAAATCGAAACGGCGCATTCGCCATTTGTTTTTGACGTTTTTTGGAATTAAAATAACGATATATCTTGGGCGAAATGTATTCAACAATCCAAAACTGGAATGTTTTTTCGGCGTGGATGTCTTCCGCCAAAGTACTGATCCACTTCAAGGTTGCTGGCAAAGCTAAATGATAAGGTCGAGTATCTAAACCGGCTCCTAAATTAATTATGGTATCGATCGCTTCATTGACTAACTGACTTATCAGCTGATCGATGATGCCCGTAAATATAACATGAAACTTTTAAAATGGTACCGGGGCATTTTGCTTAAATTGGGTAAAATTGCCCGATTAACATCGCCTTAAGTTTTCTTATTAGATTCGTGCAAACGTAGGAATTTTCTATGCTATTTCACAAACCAGCTATTTTACACAGCACCAGCCAAAGAAGATCTCATTTTTGCAACAATGCCTTTTATAAGATAACAACTATTTTTAACAAGGGAGTTAAAATGAACTTTTGCCGCGTGCTTATTGCACTTGCTTTATCTGCTACTATATTCGGCTGTGCTTCGAACATTAAGAAGGCAGACCTTCCAGCGTCCGCTAATCCCGCTGAAGAAATAACTAAATTGGATACCTTGATTCAAGAAGGTTACAATACTCAACTGGATGTATTAGCCAGCAAGGATTTCGAAGAAGCCAGATATTATTTAAGAGAGGCTAAAGAGGACCAAGCCAAAAACAAAAAACAATCAGAAGTTCTTGATGACGTTGCTTATGCAAAGGCATTCATCCAACGCGCCGATGGAACGGCCAATGAACGTCGTTCAAAAATTTTAGGTGTCATGGATTCGCGCAATAAAGCCTTAGCTGCCGGAGCAAGACAGTATTCTCCGACCCAAGCGGACATTGCCAAGGTAGATTCTCGTTTGCGCAACAAGGCCGAAAAATTAGATAAATTAGATGCGGAAGATATTGCTGAATTTAACGCGGCTTATTCCGAAGTGGAATTAAAAGCGATTCAAAATAAACAACTGGGCCAGGCCAAATCCCGCATTGAAGCGGCTAAAGACGCTAGTGCCAGCCGTTACTCTCCACGTGCACTTAAAACTGCCGAAGTGGATTACAGCACTGCAGAAAATCTGATCAAAGCAAACCGCAATAATAAAGACACTTATTTTATGCAAGTGAATCAGGCCAACAAGTCGGCCATGTTATTGACGGCTATTTTAGCGGAAACCAATCGCGGAGCACGTGATGAGGGTGTCGCTACTAAAGTAGTTATGCAGAATGAAAAAATCAAAACTCTGTCTAGTAATCTAGATTCAGCTAACAGTGAAAAAACCCAATTGGCAGAAGAAAAAGCCCGCCTAGATGCAACTAATTCAGACTTAAGCGCGGCCGTTGCTACGCAAAACGAACAGTTAGATCAAACTCCCTTGCCCTGGATGCAGCGCAGCCCAGCCTCGATCACGCTCCACTTGGAGCTATCGATCATGACCGGAACGCGGGCGATGTCGGGCTCGCCGGCGAGTAGATTCAAAAAACGCACCATGGCGGCCTGGCTGTCGAGCATCGCCTCGTCCATGTTGATGTCGATGATCTGCGCGCCGTTTTCGACCTGCTGACGCGCCACGGCCAAAGCCGCTTCGTAATCGCCGCTCAGAATCATCCGGGCGAAGGCCTTGGAGCCGGTGACATTGGTGCGCTCGCCGATGTTGACAAACAGCGAACCGCCATCAATCGTGACCGGTTCCAGGCCGGCCAGCTTCATCGGCGGCACTGCTTCGGAAAAATGACTTGGGGACATGCCTCACCTTGGAATAAAGG
>JAYVAZ010000373.1:0-1905 GCA_043750675.1 Pseudobdellovibrionaceae bacterium
CAAAATTAAGAGCAGCCGTGGTTGGCGTAGGTTATCTAGGTCAGTTCCATGCTCAAAAATATAAAAAACTTTCCGAAACTTTGCCGGTCGAACTAGTGGCGGTTTGCGATAGTTTTGCGGATCAAGCCAAAAAAATTGCTGAAACTAATGCGGTTCCTTTTTTTCTTAAAGCCGAAGAACTATTTGGAAAAGTCGACTGCGTTACTATCGCGACCATCACGCCAAAACATTTTGAATTGGCGGAAATGTTTCTAACGGCAGGTATTCACGTCAACGTTGAAAAACCGATTTCTTTAACTGTCGCTGAAGCCAAAGAATTGTGTGACTTGGCTGAACAGAAGCAGCTGGTCTTAGCTGTGGGTCATAGTGAAAGATTTAGTCCGGTGTTTCAAGAGCTGAAACGGCGGATGAAGGCACCTAAATTTATTTCATTACAAAGACATGCTCCATTTAAAATGCGAGGCGCAGAGGTCAGTGTCCTGCATGACCTGATGGTTCATGATTTGGATTTAATGGAAGCCCTGGTTCCGGGCGAAAAAAAATTAATAAGTTCCATGACCGATCAGTTTTGCTCCGAAACCCCTGATTGGGTTGAAGCTACCTTTCAAGGCGCCAACTCATTAAAACAACCGGTTCAAATGCAGCTGGGAATTTCCCGATTAGCTTCACAAATGGTAAGAACGATAAAGTTGATTGATCAAGAATTTATTTATACGGCCAATTTACAAACCGGTGATTTAGAAATCATTCCGTCTAAACTAAAATCCGATCAGACCTTGAGTCCAGAAATAATTAATGCTGGTCGCGGCGATAATCTACTGACCGAAACAGAGAATTTTGTTCAGTCAATCCTAGAAAGAAGACCAGTAATGGTTTCTGGTGTTGATGGATTGAAGGCTATTCAGTGGGTTGAAAAGATTTTAAGTGCAAAAGGTCGTAACAATTCATGAAAAATGAAGTGATGATAGTTGCTGCAGAAGCTTCTAGCAGTCACTTTGCCCAAAGATTATTAGAATATTGGAAAGCGCAGGGCAATCAGGTTCATGCTTTTGGCGTTGGTAGCCAGGCGATGGAAGAATTGGGTTTCGAGCGTTTAGGTAAGTCCGAAGAGATGGCGGTTGTTGGAGCCGCCGAAATAGTTGAGCATTGGGACAAACTCAAATCGGTTTTTAATCACCTAGTTGAAGAGGCCACCAAACGACGCCCTAATGTTGTCATTGTAATGGACTATCCCGAATTTAATTTATATTTAGCCAGGAAACTGCACAAAATCGGTTTAAAAGTTGTTTATTATATTTCTCCACAAGTTTGGGCTTGGCGGAAGGGCCGAGTACAAACAATCAAGAAATTCTGTGACAATATCTTTTTGCTGTTTCCATTTGAAATCCCTTTTTATTTATCAAAGGGAGTGACCCATGAATTTGTAGGTCATCCTTTATTAGATGAAATCAATCCAAAATTCTACGATCCTAAATATCATAGTATGTGCCGCAAAAAATATGGATTTCAGGATACAGATATGGTGATTGGCCTGATGCCGGGAAGTCGACGTATCGAACTTCGCCAGCACATGAAGATTCAATTACAAGTTGCCGAAAAATTGGCTATTAATCATAAAAACGTCAAAGTTTATGTTCTGGTCGCGCCTACTTTCTCCTTGGATCAAATACGCGAGCAGATTCCGTCCGATATCTTTGTCAATTATGTACTCGTTAAAGATGACCCTTTCGAAATGATTCAGTTGGCAGATGTCATTTTGGCGGCGTCGGGGACGGCTACTCTCCAAGTTGGATTACTTCATAAACCAATGGTTATTATGTACAAATTTAAATGGCTAACTGGGGTTTTTGCTAAAATTATGGTTCGGGGAATTCGTTTTTTTGGTTTGGTTAATTTAATTTTAGA
>JAYVAZ010000374.1:0-5644 GCA_043750675.1 Pseudobdellovibrionaceae bacterium
TCGTTATTCGGTTGAAGAAATTTTGCAGTTTTCAAAATCTAACCATCATCCCGTGGAACCCATTCGAATTTTGCCTGAGGTTTATGAGGATGCAGGAAATTATTTTCTTCGGCCCGTTACCCAGCAGGGATTCTACTTCCTTTCGGATTACAATAAATTTGAAAATCTTTATTATTTCGATTTTTCAAAAAAAGAAGTTCAGGCCGTAACCGATGAGCGATGGATCAATCTTTCAACCGGAACATTAAAAAACGGCGAAGATAGATTTTTTGTTATTGCCCAGCCTTTGAAGCAGTCTAATGAAACTTACCTGAGGTCGATCAATCTTTCCAGTCGTAAAGTAGTCGAAAAAACGGTTGCGGGAATGTTAGAAGTGTCTAACGGTCAGCCCTACTTGATACAAATGGCCCTTGATCGGCTTCCAACGGTTATCTTTTATGATCAAAATTTTAATTTTGGTAAAAGTTTTTCTAAATATGTCGGCACGGATCTGGTTCATTGTACCTACGAAATCAAAGAATATTCTAGTTTTGATCAGTTAAAAATATTTTCGTACTTGGCATTACCTAAAGTAAAACTTAAGGCCGTGGCTATTATCGCATTTTATGGCGGCGAAAATCAGTATCATTTTCATAAACAGTTATTTTTGGAGAATGGAATTGCGATATTTTCCCCTGCAGTAAGAGGTAGTTGGGGTTGGGGGCGTGACTGGGAAGATCATTTGAAAAATGATCTGGGTGGCAAGGAAATTTTGGATGTGATTTGGGCGGCGAAATTTATTTCTAAACATTTAGGCCTTCCGGAAAACAAAGTAGGACTTTGGGGCGCTAGTCACGGTGGCTACGCGACCTTACGGGCGCTGACGATGCCAGCGGATTTTGCTGGTGTCGACAGTTCTTTTGATTTTGGTTTTGGAATTTGTGAATGCGGATTTGCTGATTTGGAAGATTTCTTTTTTAAATCAAGAATCGCCGATTGGTTGGTTGATCTTCTGGGTGAATATCCAAAAAATCTGGCTTTGTACCGCGAACGTTCACCGTTACATTTCTTTAAAAATCTGAAGGCGCCCTTATTTATTCGTCATGGCACTAGCGATTCCCGCGTTCCATTAAGCACGGTCCAATCGTTTATCGATTTATTACAAAAATCTTCGGTCCGGCATGATGTGATGATCCAGTCAGATCAAGGACATCACACCAATGACCCGGAAAAACTAAAAATTGAACGTGCACGTATCCTTAAGTTCGTCGAAGGTGTTCTTTAATTCGGCGGGCATACGAAGGTAGCCTTGGCGTGGGCAATACAAACAATCAGTGCGTATTGGATATGAGTTTCCCAAGGGGTCAGCAGGTCAACTTGGTAAGGGCAGTTCTGAAAGGCCAAACTGTAGGCCTTTTGTTTAGCTTTCGCTACGGCCTCTTGCGGTTCGTCGACGTTACACGAAGTGGTTTGTTCGATTTCAAATTTAAGACAACCTTCCGTACAGCTATTATGCACATTACAAGAATCATGCGGACAGGGAAACCCGGCTGCAGCTAACTGGGGTACTAAGGTTGATAGAAAGAAAGCCCCCGCAGTCAAAGCAGACTTCAGGGCTAAAAAATACGTTCTCATAAAATTCCTTTGTAGTGGGTGTAAGGCCTGTTAGTGATTTATCCGCTGCCTGGGTTTTAGTCTGTTGACAAAAATCAATGTAGTCATGGTAAATTATCAACATGGAAAAATTCATAATTTCGCCCGAAGACTGCTTAATTTTAAAAGCTTTTAAAGACAGCCGGTCTTTACGAGAGGCGGCTGGGCTGTTGGACTGTGACCCCGCGGGACTGGCACGTAAGGTTCAAAATATTTCTTCCCGCTACGGATTTTTGCAGAAGGTAAACAATAGATGGCAAGTGACTGATCGCGGATTAGATTTAGTCGCCTGGACAGAGGCCAGTATTCAATCACAGAAAAGTGTATTTTCCGCGAAAAAAAGTTTGCGAATTGCATCTACGATGTGGCTGTCCGAAGAGGTTTTGATTCCTAATCTTAATCGGTTAAAGTCTACCTTAGGAAACGATATTGGATTTTCGTTTTCAGTGCCCAACAAAGGCTTTGAAATGGCACTCATTGATGGAAGTGTCGATTTGGTAGTCGCCTGTCATCCGCCGTTAACTTCGGACATACAACACCGGCAATTGATAAAAGAGAAGTGGGTGGTGATCATTCCCTCGCATTGGAAACTGGATCAAGGAAACAAAAACGAAGATTTATTTTTAGCGCTTAAGAAAAAACCATTCATTCACCATTCCGACATTAACAAAGATCTGTTTTTTCCAAATTTAAGTGAAATTCCCGATTCAGGAATTTCGATTGATAATTTAATTGGCATCCGTTCGGCCGTTGCCAGCGGATTGGGCTGGAGTTTGGTTCCGGAGTTATTGGTTTTGCGACAGTTAAAACAAGGACAAATAAAAACGGTTCCTTTTAAATGGCCGGTTGTGGAACCAAAAGTTTGTATATGGTGGCTGCGAAATCGTTTTGAATTGCGTTTGCAGGCCAGTCGCCTTTCAGGATGGTTGAAAGAAATTTGCGAGTAGTACAGACACCTTAATTACGCGGTGATTCCATTTTTTAGGTTTTGGTCAAGATCTTCACCGGGCTTGGCTTTTTCTCGGGTCCTCCTTAAGAACATAATAGTAATGATAAAAATCTGCATCGCTCTATTTTCATTAATCTTTTCGACACTCACATTTGCTCAATCGGTGATTCCCGAAGTTCCCATAGTTAATAACCTGGAAGGAGTACCTGTCCCGCTACCCGTTGTAACAGCGGTTGTTGCCCCCGTAGTGCCCGACTGGGTGGCACAAGCGACCTGGGCGGGAGATCTTCGCTACCGCCTTGCCAAAACCAAGGAAGACATAGATGAAGAACGCACTTTTCAGCAGCTTCGGGCGCGATTAGGTATTAAGGCGGATGTTAATCCTGATGTAAAAATGAACTTGCGTTTGGCCACGGGCACTTCGGCGACCAGTACTAATCAAACTTTGGGTGATGCTAAAGATCCCGGCATGGCACGGAGAAATTTTGGTTTAGATCAAGCCTATTTGGATTGGAATTTTACGAAAGGAACCGTGTTGTGGTTGGGAAGGGCGCCCAGTCCTTTTTGGACTCCCAATAAGACTCAATTGGTTTTAGATTCGGATTTAAATCTGGAAGGTTTTTCAGTCGCTAGTGAATCTGTTTTGTCTGAAGCTAAGATCTTTTATTCTGTCGGTGCTTTTATGATTTCGGAAAACTACGACACTGTAGGAAAAACCGATGTCGTAGATACTGGCCTCTGGGGGGCCCAAGTCGGGTACTCGGTAAGCGGTGATTTTGGCGAAGTTAAATTTCACTTAGCGCATTTTGATTTTGTTAATATTCGCGGTAAAAATATTTTAACCTTAGATAAAGATGCGAAGACCGACATTTATTCCACTCCCTATGATCGTTATAAAGGGAACTTGGTACTTCGGCCTGATCTGGCCATTGCCGATTATTTTTTTCAAAGCAAATTTATTCTGCGCGAAGTGGGACTAGAGTATAAACACCAATCCAGTTGGATAGAAGCTACCATTTTCGTCGATACCGTTGAAAATACAGCGGCCGATCAGTTTTCCCGAGGTACCGAATACGGGCTGGGACTTCGAAAAGAACGACTGCAGCTGACCTATTCTATTGTCAAAAAGCAGTCAGAATCGGCAGTAGGGGCCTTTACCGATGGCGATAGTAATGGAGGCGGTACCGATAATCGTGGAACCAAAATTAATTTAAATTATCAACTGTCAAAAAAATCGCGAATCGACTGGAATCTATATAATGCCGAACGCGGAATCGATTCGGTTCAGCGTAAGTTTATAGCTACTCAATTAGATTTTTTAGTTTCCTTCTAACAATATCCTGACTAAATCCCAACGTGAAGTTTTAAATAATTCGGAATAGATTGCGGCTATTCAACAACATTTCCGTGGGCGATTACCCAGGGAAGACATAAGGAGTTCAAATGAACAAAATGATCGCAGCTGTAATTTTGGCTTTAGGAATTGCAACAACGGCACAAGCAAAACAAATTTTTTCTGGTTCAGACACTTTAGCTGGAGCTATCACTGATGCTATTATTCAATCCGGTATGGACCAAGTCCTTGGATATGCAGGTGGTGGTTCAGGTGTTGGGGAAACCAATATGATCGCTGGCGACCAAGGTATTGCTCCGATGTCTCGTCCTTTGAAAGCAGAAGCGATTGCTGCTATGTCAGCAAAAGGCAATTCAGCAGTACCTCACGTTTTGGGTTTAGATGGCGTGTCTGTTTATATCAACAAAGCTAACAAAACGGCTCAATTGGACGTTGCTACAGTAACAAAAATCTACACTTGTGAATTAACTCGTTGGGAACAGATTGCTAATTCAGGTTTAAAAGGTGACATCCACGCTTTCCGCAGAAATGACGTTTCTGGAACCACAGACGCTTTTAAAAGCTTCACTGGCATCAAGACTTTCGGTGCTTGCGCAGTTGTAGTTGAAGAAACAGCCGACATTTCCGAGAAAACATCTCGTGACCCATTAGCCGTTGGTTATGCTGGTCTTTCTGGAAAAGTAGAAGATAACTATGCATTGGCATTGGCAGCAAAAGCCGGCGCGGCAGCGGTTGAACCTACAACAGTAACTATCCGTAATGGAACTTATCCGTTCACTCGTAAATTATTCATCTTCGAAGTAACTGGAAAATCTCCTGCAAATTCAGTTGAACAAGAATTTTTGTCAAATGTAACTGACAGATCTTTTATGGATCCAATCATGCAAGCTCATGAGTTCGTAACTATTGATTAATTAAATATGCGGCAAATAGAAATTTTCACATTCAGAAAATTTGCACCCCCAATCTTGGGGGTTTTGCCGTTTCAGTGTACACAAATTTTTTTTAGTGTCCTCCTTTTTTGTACTTCGTTTCTAGCAGGATGCGGATCCAGAAATCAGCCTAGTTCGGAAGATCTTTTAAGAGCTCAGTTTTGCAAACCGGTTGCGGCAGCAAAAGAATTCGAAGAAGTGCCTTTTACGGGCGAAGCCGATTTAAAATTATCGTTTCAGAATATTCGTGCCGGAGTTAATTCGGCTTGTATGCGTTGCCATATGGTGCCGGCAAAAAATGGCGGGTTTAGCTATTTAGACCAGTATCGTGGTGGTGAAACCGTTGTTAACGGTGTAACCGGAACGTTACCGGGGTTTTTTGAAGCCGCTGAAAAAATGCGTGATGCAATTCTTACTACTGATCCAAAAAAAAGAATGCCACCTGAAGAAATTCTTCAAAAAAATCCTGAAGCCTTTCTTGAGATCGGTAAACAGTTAGATGCGTGGGTCAAGGCCGGAAAGGTGGAAGGGTCTTTTGAAATGGGGGGATCGTCCTCTTCTTTGCCGATGGGTAAACCCCGTCCCGTAAAACCTAAAAGTACGACTGATTTAGGCGATTGTGTTCCTACCAAAGAAGCGATCGGTTTTGATTATCAAAAAGATCGAGAATTTGAAAATTTAGAAAAACTTCCGAAAAAACTAATTGATACCGACCTATTTTCTTTGGATCCTTATCTATTGGCTAAGAAGGGTACGCTGGCCTACAATGTCGAGTAT
>JAYVAZ010000375.1:0-4956 GCA_043750675.1 Pseudobdellovibrionaceae bacterium
ACTACAAGTCGAAATTGCGCGCATGACTTATCTGGCGCCGCGACTGCGCGAAACCGGCGGTGGCGAAGATCGGGGCGGCGGTGGCGTCGGGGGCAAAGGTTCCGGCGAAACAAGTTTAGAATTAGACAAACGCCAGATCCGCGACAAAATTAAAGAATTAAAAGGGCAACTGCAGGCCGTAAATAACGAACATTTAGTTCGCCGGGCTCGTCGTGATCAAGAGATCACGGTAGCACTAGTGGGTTATACGAATGCGGGAAAATCGTCTTTGATGCGGGCATTAACAGGAAGTGAAGTATTAATCGCCGACAAATTATTCGCAACCTTAGACACGACTATTCGACCACTATTTCCAGAGTCGCGGCCTAAAATCTTAATATCTGATACCGTAGGTTTTATCAAAAAACTTCCCCACGATTTAGTAGCCAGTTTTAAATCGACCTTAGATGAAGCCTTAAATGCATCCTTACTTCTTTACGTAGTGGATTCTTCCGACCCATCTTTCCGATCACAACTGGGCGTGACTCAATCAGTCCTTGGCGAAGTTGGAGTTACCGACACACCTACGTTGTTAATTCTAAATAAAAAAGATAATTTAAATTCAGAACAAGTGCAGGCTTTACAGGATGAATTTCCCGATTCTGTATTGATTTCTACTCGCGATAAAAATGATGTTAAAAAACTTCGCGAGAAAATTATCGCACATTTCGAAGAAGACATGGTCGATTTGGATATTTTAATTCCATTTAATGTCCAGGGCGCGATTGGGGAAGTTCGAAAAAGTTTAAAGGTTTTGCAGGAAAGCTATAGCGAAACCGGCTCATTATTAAAAGTTCGTGGTAATGAAGAAAAAATCTTACAAATTAAAAAGAAATTTAATCTTTAACAGCAAATATTATGCATTATTGTTTTGGATAGTTGGCTTCGCAGAACTCTATCTTATTGGCGTAAGGAATCGACGCTTTCGCGTTAATCATCTTTTGTAATTGGGCCTCTTTTTTCAGTTCACGCAAAGTCAAAGAAGCATGCGCTGTTTTTTTAGAATCTAGCTGAACCCGACTCAATCTAGGATTTTGCATTTCCCGCTCACGTTTTTTCTGGGCGAAATGCAAACTTTGTATCTGTTTTTCTCTGGCGGCGTTGGTTTTTTCGATATCATAAGTTTTCTCTTTGAAATTTACATAATGGTCTTTGGCTAAACAGTTTTCTACACGACTCATGTAATCGCGGCTTTCTTTTGGCGGCGGGAAACTGTTTCGCATCGATGCTGGTGATCGACCGACTACTCTTTTTAATGAGTAAGGACCCCAGTTGTAACCAGTAATCATCATGTACAGATCTTTGCGGTTGAACTTACCATCGGTAGAACAATCCACACATTTGACATCTTTTTCTTTAAATCGCTCGTTATAAATCCAACTTAGCCCCATCGCTACTGCAACAGCGGGCGCGCGCGGATCACCAGAATTCCGAACGGCATTGTCAGTGAAATCAACGCCTGGATTCGACTGTTTATAGTTATTCCATTGCGACTGGTAAGGCTGCTTTCTCATCAGTTTTTGTAAGTCTTCTACAAAGGCCGAGCCCACCTGTGATAATCCTCGATACTCATCCTTATCTTTCGGATCGTAATATAGGGAGGACTCTGTCATCATCGTACAAAGAATTAAATTGTACGGCATCTTAAAGGCCTTCGCGGCTTCGGCAGCGGCAGCTTTGGTTTTTGCGAAAACGGATTTAAACGCCTCATCGGAAATTCGGTTATCCCGATACAAACAGGCAAAGTGATCCGTTTCCTTTTCGTTTTTAGAACCAGGAAATGGCAATTGTTTATCAACTTCTCTTAAAAAGTCCCATTTAAATTTATTGAGATCTTTAGCTGGACGCTGATTGGCTTTGGCCGTTTCGCAAAAGGAATTACAAGTTTTGTTCGGAGTCTGAACTTCTTCAACTTCAAGCTCATGTGGACGAGTCACTTGATCTTCAGAAACCCAACCTACTTTTCCGTTTTTGGCTTTAACTTTATAAAATCCTTTGGGCATTAAATTTCCGCTAAATATAATTTTATGAGTATCATCATAAATGGGCTTGCCGTTTTCCATTAGGATTTCTAAAGTGTCACCACTGTCGAACAGGTCGGTTTTTGGATTCCTGGCACGGCAAACTTCTTTACCGCCAGAATTGTATCTTTCTAATGTGATCCTTTTTTCGTCGTCGTGGTTGTAAGTCGAACTTTCTTCTTCGGGGCGGCAGTCTTTCCAAGAGTACCCGGGTTTACCCCAAAGGAAGGCTTTTGATGTGGCGATTTCAACAACTAACTTGGTTCCTGAAGTTTCAGCAGCTAAAGCCGTAAAGTTAATAAGTAAAATTATAATAAAGGTCAGTAACCAACTGCTGGTGATTCCGCTTTTTTCCACGACCATTTATCGGAATTTCGAGAAAAAAAAGTAGCTAGAATTGAAAATCTAATTCGATCAGGACCGCCTAAAGGTCTAGGGTTAATCAACCGGAAGCGCCGGCCCCCAAGTGCCTCCGCCCAGATTTACTGAATACATAATTTGAATATGACCGGTTGTTGTATCCCCGCAACCAAAGTACCCTCCGGTCAGTTTGGTGGACACGTAAATATCGGATTCCTCAAACGCATTGGTGGAACTTTTATGTAGTCCCAATCGATCCGGCCCGGTTGGTTTCGGCAATACCGCAAATGCCATTAAAATAATTAACAAAATGGATTTCATATAACAAGTTTACATCTTTGCCATAGCAAGTATAGGCTTCTCCCAAAGACTTTTGACCACGGGCAATTAATTATGTTAATTTCCGCTAATGAAAATACAGAAACTTTTCCCGACTTTTCTTTATCAATCTCGTTTAACAAATGAAAATAAAATTAAAAAACTGAACAAAGAATTGCTGATTGAAGCGTACCAAATTCAACATGCCGATCTAGATGGTCAACAGTGGTCAGAAAAGAATTATCTCGGGGGATTCACTACTTATGGAAGTATGGGTCGACTGGATCGGTTTTCTTCAACTTTTAATACTTTAAAAACCTATCTTGATAAACACGTTGAAAAATTCGTGCAGGAATTAGAATTCGACGTAAGCAAAGATTCCATAAATTTAAACAGTCTTTGGTTAAATATTATGCCTTCCCACGTGGTTCATACTAACCATTTGCACCCCCAATCCGTTATTAGTGGCACCTATTATTTACAAATGCCTCCCCTGGCCAGTGCCTTAAAATTTGAGGATCCCCGATTGAATTCCTTCATGGCTGCACCAGCTATGAAAGCCGGTGCCCGTAAGGATCGACTTCCCTATGTTTCAATTAAGGCGGCTCCGGGTGATTTAGTGCTTTTCGAATCATGGCTACGGCATGAGGTCCCTCCCAGCCTGAATAAAAAGGACCGTATAAGTATTAGCTTTAACTATGATTGGCGTTGACACACAGCGCTTCGAGCGTTAATTAGGTGCTTCGTATTTGATAGCGAGGCTTTATGAGAATCAACCTTCACGAAATTCCTAACGATGGTAAACAGTATGTTATCAATCGCAAAACCGGTGAATTGAATGATATTTTAAACGACTTAGTCGGCACCAACGACTACCTAGTTGACGTAACTATTCGACCGATAAATCACGTCAATTTTCAACTTCTTGGCAGCTTAAAAACAACCATGTTAAGAGATTGTTCGCGTTGTGCTTTGGACTTCAATTTGGAAGTTCACGAGAAATTAAACGATCTATTGATCCCTGCTCCAGGTGAAGAACCTAGGAACTCCAGCTACACAAAAGTGAACCACATCTCTGACTTAAATGGCTCGGGCCCCAGTGTCTCTGAATACGCTGGCCATCACTTTGATTTAGGTGAATATATTCATGAAACAATTGCTATTAACGAACCCGCTTATCCAGCTCCTGAAGAAGATAAACAGGGCAATTGTTTAGTATGTAAAAAACATGTTAAGGGTCATCTTTTCAAATACGACGAAGCTATGGAAACAAGCAAAAAGTCGCCATTTGGAGCATTGAAGGATCTAAAAATTACTAAAAACGGAAACTAATGTATTTGAATTCAAGAATATTGACTTGATTTTTGGATCAAATCCGTTAGATTGACCCACTCTTTAACGAAACTGATGGAAGGTTATTATGCCAACACCAAAGAAGAAAACATCCCGCTCTCGTCGTAACATGCGTCGTAGTCATGATGGTTTATCTGACGCTGCCGTTGCAATTGATAAAAAAACTAAAGAACTTGTTCGTCCACACAGAGCTTTGAAAGCTTCTGATGGTGCTTATTACTACAAAGGTAAGCAAATCAGCGCGGCTAAAGCATAGTTGATACGGAAATAAGGCATGGCCGCCTACAGAACTCATATTGCGGGTACAGGTTCTTACTTACCCGAAAAAGTACTTTCCAATCTAGATTTAGAAAAAATCGTCGACACTAACGATCAGTGGATTAAAGAACGCACTGGTATTGAACGTCGGCATATTGCTGCTCCAGACGAAATCACTTCTGACCTTGCACATAAGGCTGCTGTATTGGCATTAGCCGATGCCGGCATGACCGCTTCACAAATCGATTTAATTATTTTTGCAACCGTAACTGGGGATCAAGTCATGCCCAGTTCGGCATGTGTACTTCAGACGAAATTAGGCTTGTCCGCAATTCCTGCTTTCGACCTTTCGGCCGCTTGTTCGGGTTTTGTTTATGCGATGGCCACGGCCGATCAATTCATTCGAACGGGTATGTTTAAAACAGTTCTTATTGTTGATGAACTGTTGCTGTACGCCGGTCGCAGCTTCGTGACCGGAAGCGCGGGGGCGATTGCGCTCACCCAGCGCAGCAGCGTGCACTACTATCAGCGTCCGGACCATGAGGAGCACTATGACCCGACGCGGACATCACTCGAGGGTGGCGCGGTCGGCGCGAGCATCAAGAAG
>JAYVAZ010000376.1:0-4447 GCA_043750675.1 Pseudobdellovibrionaceae bacterium
GTTCCCGGTAACATTATTTCCCGGTAAACGCGAAAACATTCTGAATATAAATTGGTTTTTTGATATCTAGGATTTTTGCCGAACCGACTCCGCAAGGGGCTGATGCCCTTACCTGATAATCGCCACCGGAAATCAAAGTCTCATTTAAAATATAACTACCATCATTTGAGGTTAGCGTCGAACCTACTACAGTATCATCATAAAGCAGTTCCACTTTTCCGAACTTAACAACCGCGAAATTTTCGGCTAAACGGTCGCAAAAAAAAGGCCGATCCTTCGACCAGCCTTTTTAAGATTTAATAGAATCTTTGCAAACTAATGCTTCAAACTAATTCTTCAAACTAATCGTTCAGATTAGTCAGATTAGATCTTGATTAGTTACAACGACGCCATTGCAAGTGGTAAACTAAAGCTGAACTGATGTCAGCAGAGTCAACCTGTGCAATAACTTGTTGTTTCTTTTGGTTAGATTGAGCCATCATTGATGAGTTGATACGTAAGTTCAAGCTGTCACCACAAGCACTCCATACGATAGTAGTCGCTAACAAATTGTCAGTGATAGTAAAGATGTCGTTGTAAGGACCAGATGCGCTTCTTGAAACTTTAGGACCTTTTGTACCTGCCCAAAAATATTCAGCGTCAAACTGGGCTCTGCCGCCAGCAGGAATCGCTAAGTAACCACGATAATCAACTTTGAAAACCGCTACTGAGTAACCTTGTGGAACCACTACCGGAATAGTTAAGTTACAAGATTTACGATCAATCATTTTACCAGTAGTACCACCAGCTTCAGCAAGATACTGGTCGAAAAGAACAGAAAGTTCTTGTTCGTCTGGACTTAGAATTGCGCTTGCAGTGCCTGCAGGACATCCGTTACCACCGTAACCTGGTTGACCTAAATGCAAACCCACGCCAGCGTTAGCTTGAGCAACTACTAGTGCCGTGGCAATAGCAAGAACGATATTGAATAACTTCATATTTCCCCCTGTATGGTCACACACTATGGTGTGAGTTGTTTTAAAAGTGCCCCTTTTGGTAGGTGACATCGTTAAACAAAGCAACCACGGTGCCAACGGAATTAGAGTCGATTCGCCACCAGTTAACATAACAATATTGCAGCAAGACAATTATGTGACTCTTATTTAATCATTTAGGTTAAAATATTTGCTTCTTCTCCCGATTCAAATTGAAAATGTTCGCAATGAGTTGGTTCGAGGTCGTTTTTTTATCTTTTATTGAAGGTCTTACCGAATATTTACCGATCTCATCAACCGGACATCTTATAATAGTGTCATCCTTGCTAAAAATTAATGACTCGGTATTTGTCCAAAATTTCAATATCATCATTCAATTCGGGGCAATTCTTGCCGTGTTGACCGTATACCCTAAAAAATTCCTAAACATCGATAAACTCTTCTATCGAAACTTGTTTGTTGCCTTTTTACCAGCTGCCATTATTGGTTTTTTAACAAAAAAATACTTGGACGCACTTCTTTCCAATGTATTAATCGTCGGTGTTACTTTGGTCTTAGGGGGATTAGTCCTTATAAAGGTAGATAAATTCTTTGAACAGAATACAAAAAAAGTGAACGACCTTGACCTATTGCAGTTTCTAAAAATCGGATTCTTCCAGTGCTTAGCTTTCGTGCCAGGTGTATCGCGTTCGGCAGCCACTATTATAGGTGGACAAATTTATGGACTAGATCGATCGCAAGCCGCCGAATTTTCCTTTTTTCTGGCGGTCCCTACTTTAACCGCAGCCGCTTTATATAAAAGCTATAAAATCATTCCAACTATTGAAGCTGATCAAATACAGTTTTTGATAACTGGGATCATTTTATCCTACTTGTTCGCATTTATTTTTATAAAATCGTTCATTAGCATCATTAAAAAATGGGGACTGGTTTACTTTGGCTACTACCGAATTCTTCTAGGAATCATTGTCATCTGTCTTGTTTACGCAAATAAATTATAAAAAAAGGAAAGGTTAGTAAATGTCTCTTTTCGAAATGGATTGGATAGATAAAGAATGGCTTTTAATTTCAAACTATAAGTGGCTGGCACTGATCGGAGCTTTGGTCGTAGGGCTTGCAATAAACAAATTGTTGCGCCCCCTATTAACTACAATTAAATCAAATGAAAAACTTAATTTAGGTATGCATCCGTTTTTGCGAATATTTATGGATCAGCCCATTCAGAAGCCGATCTCGTGGATCGTTACTTCTTTATTTTGGTTAGCCGTACTTGAAACCCTTAAATTGCCTCCAACTATAGGGAATGTTCTTTCGGCCGGTACGCACCTGTTTATGACTTTTCATATTATTCGACTTGCCTACATGGGAGCCGAATCTCTAGGTAGTTTGATCGACGAGTTAGTTAAAAAGACAGAAAATACTTTAGATGATCAACTAGCCCCCTTCATCCGCAAAACACTTAAAGTTTTAGTTGTTGTTTTTGGTATCCTTTCGATTTTTCAAAATTTAGGTTTTAACGTTGTCTCTTTGGTGGCAGGTTTAGGAATTGGTGGCTTGGCCATTGCCTTTGCTGCGCAGGATACGGTGGCAAATGTCTTTGGTTCGATCACTTTAATTCTAGATCGCCCTTTCCAAGTGGGCGATTGGGTGAAGGTCACCGACACTGAAGGGCTTATCGAGGAGATTGGTTTTCGCTCGACACGTATTCGTACTTTTTATGGGTCATTGGTTTCCATTCCCAACGCCGTAATGGCCAAAGAAAAAATCGATAATATGGGATTACGGCCCACCCGCCGCATTCGCCACACCTTGGGAGTTACCTACAGTACCCCCGTCGATCAAATCAAACTTTTTACTGATCGTATTCGTTACATCATTTTTCAACAACCCAAAGCCCTTCAAGATGATATTGTAGTAGCCTTCAATGCGATGAGCGATTTTAGTTTACAAATTTTAATTAATTTTCATGTTCGAACTACTGAAACTTCAGAAGAACTTCATATCCAAGAAGAAGTCCTATTTAGCATAATGGAAACAGCTAAAGAAATGGGCGTCGAATTTGCGTTCCCTACTCAGACCGTAGAATTTCGAAATATTGAACCAAAAGCAGTTGCCGTAACGCGGATATAAACGGGCATCGTACTGGTGGAAATGTCTTTTTAGTTTCCTGTGCGACTAGGCCGACTACTTCTTGGTCTTCTTTTTAGATTCTTCCAACTTCGCCTTCTCTGACTTTGAATCTTGTACTAGCTTTGCGGTTTCAGCGTGAATCTTCGCCGTTTCGATACGCATTCTTTCCGCAGACAATTCGGCTTTCATAGTTTCCAATTTTAAGCCCTTAGTTTCGGCATCATTTTACGCTTTTTTTGATTCGTCCTCTAATTTTTCCCGTTCTGATTTTAATTTTTCAATTTCAGACTTCAGTCTTTGCATTTCGTTTTCAGCGTTTTTCATTTGTAATTCTGATTCCGCCACTGAACGTTTTAAACGGGACGACTCGGAATTAATTGCGGCCATTTGTTTTGTCGTTTCAGCCCGTTGCTTTTCAAAGTCGTTTTTGCTTTTCAAATTGGCTTGACGAGCTTTTTCTTCTTTGCTTCGAAGATCTTCTAATTTTTTCTTTTCTTGTTCCAAACTATTTTGACTGGATTTAAACTCTTTATTTATTTTGTCGGCTTCATCATTGGCAATCTTAGCTTCGGCTTCAGCTTTTTCCTGCGCTACTTGAACCTTCTTAAGGTCTAATTCATTTCGTACTTTTTCAGCTTCGGACTTAGCCTGCTCGGCTTTGGCTTTCTGTACACTAGCCGCCGACAACGAAACTACTTTTTCACTGTTTAAACGAGCTTTTTCAAATTGCGCAAAAGAATCTCGTTCTTTTGATTTGGCTTCCTGTGCCTTTTTCATGGCTTCATCAGCCTGGTCCTGCGCTTCTTTTGCCTTCTTTTCATTCTCTTTTAAATCTGCCAGAACTTTTTCTAAATCCAGTTCTGCTTTTTTCTTTTTTTCTAAATTTTCGTCTTTAACTTGTTTCGCTCTAACCACTTTTTCTTGGCTAGCTTCGATTTGTTTTTTAGCTAAGACTTGACGTTCTTCCGCCAGTTTCTGCTGGCGATTCAATTCTTCGGTTTCAGCTTTTAACTTGGCAGCCTCAGCTTCGGCCCTAGCGGTTTCTAGTTTTGCACGATCCTCTTCTGATTTCGCTTTGGAGATGGCATTTTTAGTACTCTCCATCGAAGCATCTTTTTGCTTTTTTTGCTCTTCAGATAAACGCTTCGCCTCTTTAGCCTCGGAAATGGCTTCCTCAGAATTAGCGAAAGCTTCCTCCGCATCAATTGAATCAACAGCCAGGACGGTTTGATTAAATAAAAATAAGCCTATAATTACCAACATATTAATTTTCATTGTAACCCCACTGAATTAGTAGATTGTTATCGGTTTTAATAACTAATCTATTAACTATGTTAGCATAT
>JAYVAZ010000377.1:0-1697 GCA_043750675.1 Pseudobdellovibrionaceae bacterium
GCCTCGGCTGAAAGAATTTTATAAGAGTCTCTAGCGCAGTTCTTCCGCATACTATTTCAGCCTTTGTTATTTCCTCAATCACTTCCCTGCGACGTACTCACGTACGTCTCGGTCGCTTAATCGGCGCGCCTCGGCTGAAAGAGTTTTCGTTTGCCTAGTCGTGCGGCGGAGTAGGAAGGGCATTTGGTAAAAAATAAACAAGCCCATTCCCTGGGCTTGCGGAGGACCAAATTCAGTTTTTAGATACATTTGAAATTTAGATACTAGTTACCAGCAAGTTCCGTCACGTTGACAAGGACTTCCACCAATAACTGATGTTCCTGTTGTGGCACTTCCATTTTGGAATGGTAATGTACTTCTACGATTGGTACCAACCGGTTGACCCAAAGAATTGTATCTTTGAGTCGTTGTACGATTGTAACGTGGGTCTACATAGGCACGCGCTCCAACTCGGCCCGTAGGGCTAACGGCGGTGCGACCGGTTCTATTTAATAAGGCCGTTCTATTCAGTAAGGTTCTGTTGGCAGCTGCACTTACAACCACATCGCTGTCGCCGTCACCGATAGAAATCGTCGGAACGCTGCAACCATTAAACGTTGCGGTAGAATTTAGACTAGTTTGTGTACAGCCTTTTGCCAGCTGAGTTAGGAAACTTCTTACTGGAGTCGAATAATTTGTCTGGAACATAGATTGGTAACCAGTCAGATCTTTATCTGATAAATCAACCATACCGCTGGTTGCACTGGTTAACATTGAAGCTGTCGAATAAAAACTTGGCTGCAACATTGATAACTGACGTAAGCCTTCTTGAAATTTTAATGGATTGCCTTCGTTAAAGCCTTCCATACGTAGTCTTTCGGCAGCGCGAGTGCGATCTTCCACACCTTTGGCAGCGAGCTTATATATTTGTTGTACGGTTGATTTTCCGTTTTTGCTTTCTAATTCCTCAACGATTTCACCCATTGCGGTGTAAGCTTCTTTGTATTCTTCCGTTAAAGTGTCTTTACGAAGACCTTTTGTTAAATCAGATTTGATATATTTATCAAAATACTTTTTAACTATTGAAGCTTGTTTAGAGTTATTTTTTAGATGTTTTGATAATTTACCCAGGTTGTCTTTGTGGCATTCCAAATCATCGTCTTCACTTTTCTTAGAACAGTTTTTAGCCCATTCAGTGATGTCGGCTTCTTCAAATTCACCTTCTTTGACATCTTTTTTGTCGGCTACTTTTTCATCTTTTTTATCGTCTTTTTTAACTTCGACTTTCGCAGCCGCTTTAGCATCCTTAGCAGCCTTTACAACATCGGCTTCGACCAGTTTAGTGATCGCAGCTAAGTTTGCTGTAGTTAGGGCTAGAGAATAACTAAAGGACTGAGTCATTAACTTTTTAATACATGCAGTGCAAGTATCTGCCGAAACAGCCATTGTATTAGGATCAAGAGCCACTGAAATAGGATCAATTGTTGCGTTAGTTTTCCCGTCTTTTTCTGAAAGGGTGAATTTGATGGGCCTTACTCCATTCCCAAGTTCGCTAGCACCTACTAGAATTTCGTGGTTTGGGGGCACTTTAACAACTTGGTCCGATGTGGCGGCTAGTTCTGTAGAAAAGATCTCGGGTAGTTCGTTTCTTACAAAGTGTTCAGCCATTTTGGGATTCATACTTAAATTGAATCCTAAGGCAAAAAATAATAAGGTCA
>JAYVAZ010000378.1:0-3165 GCA_043750675.1 Pseudobdellovibrionaceae bacterium
GGCGCCGGCTGCTAATGCACCTTTTTTGTAAGCGGCTTGCAAAGCATACTTGAAACTTTGATCATCCGGGTGACCTTGAATTAAAAGTATTTTTTTTCCCATAGGTTATTCAATCAAATTCTCCAAACTTTGTCCATAGGCAGGAATAAGTAATTATTAGAGTGACCAACACTGATTTTGCTTCAACCACCAAATATCCGTTTTCTTTTTGTCGGTGCCACCAGGGTAAGTTCTTTCAAGGGAATTTTCTATTTTAAATCCTAACTTCCGCGCTAGATTCGCAGAAGGCAGGTTGTCGTGGTAAATCCACAACTCGACGTAAGGAACATTCCAAATTTTGAAAAGATGTTCCAACACTATTTCGCAACCTTCAGCCGCCAGACCTTTTCCTTGGTTTTCCGGAGATAAAATATATCCCATTCCAGTATGTTTACTTTCACTGATCGAAAAACAGTTTATCAATCCAACTAGATTCCCCGTTTCTTTTGATTCTAGAATCCAAGATGAATTCGTGCCTAGGTACTCGGATAAAAGTTTTTCGGTTTCGGAAAAATCAGCGTGAGGAGCGGTATGCCAATGTTCCATTGCCTTAGGATTGGAATACAGCTGGTGCATGGCTTGAAAATGTCCGGGTCTTAAAGGCAGCAAATTGAGTCTAGCGGTTTCTAGTTTTGTGTTCGGCGCGCTTATTTGTTTGCCTTTTGGATTTGGTAGTTCGTGAAAAGCAATGCAGACGCCATTGAGGTCTTGGATAGTAAATTCTTTTAGACCCCAAGGTTTGGTCGACAATTTGCCATTTGGATGAATAATATTTTTGGCGCTATATTCTTCATAGAGTTCTTCAATGTTATCCACTGATATCCGGATGCTTGACGCCTTCGCATGTTCCGGATTCGAATCTATAGTCAGAAAAATTTCGATGTCGCCACGATATACAATAGCCAAAGTGGGCGGTGTGCCGTCACTCCATGCTAAATTGAAACCTAAGGTCGTCTGATAAAAAACCGCCGCCGCATTGATATCAACGGCTGGAATTAGAGGTTGGAGACTTTTAAATTTTGTTCCCATTTGAAACGAATAGCATTTAATTAATTTCTGCGCAACCGTCACTTATTTGAGTTTAGATAATCCTGACCCACGCCGATTTCCCACTTGCCGTGCGCGATGTCTTTCATTTCGGCTAATTCCCCGGCCGTAACCCACTTGAGATCCGTGAAATTTTCCCCTAGAACAGCATCGTTGGAAACCTTACATACGAAGTGGTAAATCAAATGCCATCCACCAGGCAAAACAAAGGATTCGACCTCGTGTAGCTGCGGAACTGCATTGGCAAAACCCAGATCCCATAAAACTCCAGCCGCAGTTTCGGCCGGGTCTTGGCCAAACTCTAAACCTGGCGCCGGTATCCACCATCCAGACTTGGCTGGGTTAGGTGCATTTTTATAATCGACCAATAATAATTTGTCCTCTTTGATGACACCAACGTAAACGATAGGTTTTATGGTGCCTTCTTTTGTTTCAAACATAGTTCCTCCGATGCCGTAAGGAATACGCTTATTTGCTTGAAAAGTGAAACTATACTTTCTACACTTAAAGGTAAGTAATGCTAACTATACCAGATTTGAACAAGTTGAAGGTTTTCTATGTTGTTTATGCGAACCGAAGTATCGTAAGGGCCGCTAACGTCCTGAATGTAACCAGGTCGGCGGTCAGCCAAAGTCTTAAGGCCCTTGAAGAAGAAGTCCACACGCCCTTATTTATCCGCGACAGTAAAAAGGTCCTTCCTACACCTGCCGCCGAATCCCTATTTAATTTAATGGGCCCGTTCTTTCAAGAGTTGGAGTCTGCACTGAACATGATCGAATCTGGACGGAAACATCCGATTGGCCATTTAAGAATCGGTGCACCTTTAGATTTTGGTTCTGGGCATTTAACAGAAGTAATTGGTAAGTTTGGGCAAATCCACAAAGACGTTACCTTCGAAGTGATTCTAGGAGTGCCGGTTAAACAGTTAGATCTTCTGATAGAGGGAAAACTGGACATTGCTTTTATTGATAACGGAGACGTCTTTTTTAAAAATTATCCTATTTCTGTTGAAACCGTTCAGCGTGAAGAGTTTGTTTTAGTTTCCAACAACAAATTTTATTCCGAAAAAATCAAGGGTGTTCATTCCTTTGCTAAATTGCAGTCGCTTCCCATCGTGGATTATTTATCACATGCACCGGTGGCGCGGATGTGGTTCAAACATCATTTTGGTAAGTCCATTACGGATTTAAAAGTAAATTATTGCGCCGAAAGCGTTCGCGCCGTCATAAAAGCGATTTCTTTAGGAATGGGGATTGGGGTAGTCCCAACAGAACTGATTCAATCAGAAAAAAATAAATTTAAAATAATATCGACTGAAAAAAAAGAGCTGGTTAATCAAATTGCGCTGGCCTTGCCATTATCGAAAAAACCGACTTTTACGGAAAGGGCTTTTATCTCTTTCTATAAATCTGAAAAGTAATTTAGTTTACCGACATATCCGCTGGACAGCCGGATGTAAATTGGAAACCCGAGAAGATGAACTTAGAATGCATTCGGGCGCTACCATGATTTTGGCTGTTTCGAAGGCTTCTGCATTTGTTGGAGTTGCATTTTGAAAAGAGATGATCAGAAGTGCAGCCAGAGGACCAAAAGAAAAAAGAATACCAAATTTGCGCCGAAAACGTGAAAGCATTGCAAAACTCCTCTATTAACCAATCAATAGAGTATCAAGTCTGAATTACTAATGCAAAAAAACTAACACTTATGAATTAAGTTGAGACTTGGCCTGAACCAATTGCGTATCAGATTGAGATTACAACTTTTTAAGCCCTTGATCATGATATCGGCTGATGAAAGTCAGCGCTAATAAGGCTCCGATCAGGGCCAAAAACATATCCCACTGCGTATCCCAGACATCACCTTGGGTTCCTAAAAACGCGTCCGCACCTTCACCAGTCATAACCGCCGTGGCCCACTCAATCAATTCATAAACCACGCTAAGGCTGACGCAAATACAGGTCACTAAGAAAAATAACCAGGCCTGGCCGTTAATCACTTTTTTACGTATTAGTATTTCCCGGGCTATAATCGCAGGGACAAATCCCTGAAAAATATGACCTAGCCGGTCGTAATTGTTAC
>JAYVAZ010000379.1:0-6547 GCA_043750675.1 Pseudobdellovibrionaceae bacterium
TATCTTTTTTGTTTACGTTCCTTTAAATATTGCGTTTCTAGGGCCGTTAATACAACCGAGTTAATAATCGATTCCACCGTTGTCGTACGCTGCAATACATTCGCCGATTTACGAACACCCATTAAAAAAGGTCCTAAAACCTCACCGCGGCTTAACTGTTGAATCAATTTATAAGCGATATTGCTGGATTCTAGATTCGGAAAAATCAGGATATTGGCGCTTTCCTTTAGTTCACAAAATGGAAAAATACGACTTAAAATATCGGCATTAACCGCAGTATCTGCCTGCATGTCACCATCAACGATTAAATCCGGGCGTTTCATCTTAACTAATTCCACGGCTCGACGCATTTTTGCCGGTGTACCGGAACTTCCAGTAAAGTTTGAATAACTTAACATCGCAACTCGTGGGACGATGTTAAAATATTCGGCCACGCGGCTGGCCTGCAGGGCAATGGTCGCCAGCTGTTCGCTGGTAGGATTAATATTTACCGTCGTGTCCGCCAAAAATAAAATTTTATCGTCTAATAAAACAAAATTTAAACCGCTTGGAACACCGTCGCGGGCGACACCAATCGTTTGTAAAACCGGACGTACCGCTTCGGCGTAATTTTGGCTGCTTCCGGTGACTAATCCGTCGGCATCGCCTTTTTCCACCATCATTGCCGCAAAGTAACTAGGATCGGCCATCAACCGTGAGGCCTCATTTTGAGTAACCCCTTTGCGAGCGCGGCGATGATAAAGTTCCTCGGAGTATTCTTTATATTTAGGATGCTTCGATGGTTGAATGATTATCGCGTTTTCTAATACCTGTAACTCCAAGGCTTTGATTTTTTCTTTAACTTGATCTGGATAACCGATCAAAATAGGCTCGCAGACCTTTTCTTCGACTAAAGTTTTTAGTGCTTGAAGAATTTTTGCGCTAGCACCTTCGGGAAAAACGATCTTAGGTAATAATCCATTGTTTGCATAAGAATTGGCTTTTACTTTGTTCATTGCCGAACGTACAAAAACACGGCTTGGGCCCTGGTAGGCTTCTAAAGTATCGTGGTAGGCCTGAAAGTCTTCAATTTTCTTTTGCGCCACTCCTGAATCCATAGCGGCCTTGGCAACGGCGGGTGCCACGCGTAGGAGGACTCTTGTATCGAAAGGTTTTGGAATTAAATATTCGGGACCGAATTTAAAACTTTTTCCGCCGTAAGCGGCAGAAACTTTTTCCGGAACTTCTTCTTGCGCTAATTGCGCCAACGCTAAAACCGCAGCTAGTTTCATTTCCTCGTTAATTTGCGTGGAGCGTGTGTCTAAGGCCCCTCGAAAAATAGAAGGAAAACCCAATACGTTATTCACTTGATTAGGGTAATCACTGCGTCCAGTTGCAATAATGGCATCGGGACGTGCTTTTCTTGCGGCTTGTGGATCGATCTCGGGATCAGGATTTGCCATGGCAAAGATGATAGGATTTTTCGCCATGGGCATAATCATTTCGCCAGTTAAGGAACCAGCCACGCTGAGACCCAGAAAAACGTCGGCACCGTTAAGGGCTTCAGTTAAAGTTCTTTTTTCGGTATCGGCCGCAAAAAGTTCTTTGTATTTATTCATACCTTCTTTACGGCCTTTATAAATCACGCCCGAACTGTCACACATTAAAATATTATTCGACTTAACACCTAAAGAAACGAAAATCTTCGAACAACTTATGGCGCTTGCGCCGGCGCCATTTACAACTACTTTAATTTCGCTTAACTTGCGGTTCGTAATTTTACAAGCATTGATTAATGCTGCACCGGAAATGATGGCTGTTCCATGTTGATCATCATGAAATACCGGGATTTTCATTTCTTTTTTTAGGCGTTCTTCAATTTCAAAACACTCAGGGGCTTTAATGTCTTCTAAATTAATGCCGCCGAAAGTAGGCTCTAGGGCCTTTACCGCGTTACAAAATACGTCGACTTCATTCGCATTCATTTCGATATCGAAAACGTCAATTCCGGCGAATTGTTTAAAAAGAATTCCTTTTCCTTCCATCACAGGTTTGGAAGCCAGCGGTCCAATATTTCCCAATCCTAAAACCGCAGTTCCATTGGAAATCACCGCGACCAAGTTTCCCTTTGCCGTGTAATCGTAAACTTTCGAACTATCTTTGGCGATAGCTTTACAGGGGGCTGCTACACCCGGAGAATACGCTAAACTTAAGGCTTTTTCGGTATGACAAGGTTTGGTGCTGATAACTTCGATTTTTCCAGGTTTTCCTTTGGTATGATATTCCAAGGCTTCTTGGTCCAAAGACTTATTTACAGGGATTTCTTTATCAGCGTTCGTTAGATTCATTTTTGTGCCTCACAAGTTATAAAAAGGACAGGTAACAGTAACAGGGGAAAAACCAGTCCGTCAAAGGGGCACGTCTAGTGGTACAAAATTTTGTTCAATCGGTCGCCTGGTCGGCGAAACATTATTATGTCTTACAACTGATGCTGCAAGTCTATAACATGTATTCTCAAGTGGAAGCTTTTTAAGTACCCTAGATTCATCACAAAAAAGGAATTTTATGAAGTCACCACAAGATGTAGTTATTATCGATGGAGTGCGTACTCCTTTTGCAAAAGCGGGAACGAAATTAGCTCGAATTCATCCTGCCGATTTAGGAAAAGCGGCATTGAAGCAACTGATTGCGCAGACACAATTGGATGTGAATCTAGTAGATGAAGTGATTATTGGAAATGCGGGGAATCCGGTAGATGCCGTTAATATTTCAAGAGTGGTTGCCTTAGGTTCAGGTATTCCGCAAAAAACCTCTGCATATACAGTCCACCGAAACTGTGCTTCGGCGTTGGAAAGTATTTCTAGCGGATATGATAAAATTCGCGCCGGTACTTTGGAATGTGTTGTTGCCGGAGGTACTGAAAATATGTCGCAGATGCCGGTTCTTTTGCCACAAAAATTTCAAGATCTTTATGGAAAATTATTTGCCGCTAAAGGGCCCTCGCAAGCATTGCCATTATTATTTCAGTTGTTAAAAATGGATTTGAAGCAAATCAAAGCGCTTCTGACCAGTAATATGCGCGATCAGCATTTTCCAATTATTTCGGTGATGGCGGGTTTAACCGATCCATTCGTCGGAATTAATATGGGTCAGACTGCAGAAATCTTGGCTAAAGAATTTGGAATATCTCGAGTGCAGCAAGATGAGTGGGCACTACGAAGCCATCTCAATGCCGCCCGCGCGACTAAAGAAGGAAAATTAAAACAGGAAATCACTCCAATTATGCTGCCGCCAGAATACAAAGAAGTCATCGCTGATGACGTCGGTCCTCGCGAAAGCCAAACTATGGAAGCGTTGGCGAAGATGAAACCGTTTTTTGATAAAAAGACTGGTTCTATCACGGTGGCTAATGCCTGTCCGATTACGGATGGTGCCGCAATGGTAGTGATGATGTCCCGAGCAAAAGCAGACCAATTGGGTTACAAACCAATGGCAAAAATTCGCGGTTACGCGTTCGCCGGTTTAGAACCTGAACGTATGGGATTGGGTCCTGCTTATGCAACGCCGATCGCGTTAAAACGGGCTGGATTATCAATGAAAGATATTGGCCGTGTCGAGCTGAACGAAGCCTTTGCCGCTCAAGTATTGGCCTGCCAAAAAGCTTTCGACAGTGATGAGTTCGGAAAAACTAAATTAGGATTGTCAGGCAAAGTGGGAGAATTAAAAACCGATATCTTAAATGTAAACGGGGGCGCTATTGCATTAGGACATCCAGTGGGGGCTACGGGGACTCGATTAGTGATCACGCTGATGAAAGAGATGAAACGTTCAAACACGCAGTTTGGGCTAGCGACCTTGTGTATTGGTGGCGGTCAGGGTGGCGCTGTTGTCATCGAAAATGAAGCGTAATAATTAAATTTGAATAAAAAAGGAATTTTAAATGTCGGCTTTGGAAAGTATTAAAATTGTTCCTAAACAAATGGGTGGTCAATCAGTTGCAGTTGTTGAACTGGACATGGTTGGTGAAAAAGTAAATAAATTTAACACAGCGTTAATGGAGCGATTAAGAGATGTGATTAAAGAATTAAAAACTTCTAGTTACAAATTGGTCATTTTTAAATCCAATAAGAAAAATATTTTTATCGCTGGTGCAGATATCGACGAAATTAATAAAATGAATACACGGGAGCAATTTGAGTCGGCTGTTAACCAGGGTCAAAAATTATTTTCTGAAGTGGAAGATTTACCAATGCCCACGATTGCTTCTGTTCACGGGGCCTGTGTCGGTGGCGGTTGTGAATTTATAATGGCTTGTGACTACCGAATTGCTTCGGACGATCGCTCGACTAAAATTGGTTTACCGGAAATTCAATTGGGAATCCTTCCGGGATTTGGCGGCTGCATTCGGATGCCACGTATGTTAGGTCTGCAAGCATCTCTGGATATTATTTTGGCCGGTAAAACAGTGGCGGCGGTCAAGGCCGAAAAAGTGGGATTAGTAGATAAAGTTTGCCATCCCGCTATTCTAGAAGAAGAGACGCAAAAATACGCAGAAAAAATTCTTACGGAAGGTTCTCGTAAACGCAAAAAGACCTATAAACCAAATTCGATCATGGACAAGTTTTTAGAGTCATTTGTGGGTCGCCCGGTGGTTTTTTCGCAGGCCTACAAAGGTGTGATGAAACAAACTCATGGACATTATCCGGCACCCTTGCGCGCGCTAAGAGTTATCAAAGACTCCTATGGTTTCAACGATCGGGAAAAGGCATTAGCAATTGAAAGAGAAGGGTTTTGTGACTTGGCGGTTACTGAGGAAAGTAAATCTTTGATTCATGTTTATTACCTGACTGAAATGGTAAAAAAACAAACCGGCGTCGCCAATACCGCCGTCAAAGCCAAAGACGTCAAACGTCTGGGAGTTTTGGGTGCCGGAACAATGGGTGGCGGTATTGCCTATATTGCTGCCGATAAAGGCATTGATACGCGAATGAAAGATCTTAATTTTGAGGCCATCGGCAAGGGCATTAAACATGCGCGGGACCTGTGGGCGAAATTATTAAAACAAAAACGAATTACTAAATATGAAATGGATCAGAAATTGTCGTTGGTGAGTGGGGGATTGGATTACAGCGGATTTGGTCAAATGGATTTGGTAATTGAAGCAATTGTTGAAGATATGGAAATAAAAAAGAAGGTCATCGCAGAAACCGCAAAAAACATGAAACCTGATGCGATTATTGCGACCAATACATCTTCGTTGTCAGTGAATGAAATGTCCGTGGGTCATCCTCGTCCGGAATATTTTGCGGGAATGCATTTTTTCAATCCCGTTCACAAAATGCCATTAGTCGAAGTTATTCGCGGAACAAAAACTTCCGACGAAACCATAGCTACGGTTTTTGAATGTTCTAAAAAAATGGGTAAAATGCCTGTTGTAGTTAAAGATGGTCCGGGCTTTTTAGTGAATCGCTTGTTACTTCCGTATATGGCTGAAGCGGCTTTTTTATTACAAGAGGGCATGAGTATAGAACAAGTGGACAAAGCCTACGTTAAGCAGTTTGGTATGCCGATGGGTCCGTTTGCGTTAATGGATGAGGTCGGATTAGACGTCTGTGTGAAGGTTTTAAAAATCTTCAAAAAAGCCTTCGGAGCGCGAATCGAATTGGCCGACTGTATGACTAAGATTGAAACTTCAGGTCGACTGGGTAAAAAGAATGGCAAAGGATTTTATCAATATGACGAAAAAGGTTATCGCGGTGAAGTAGACCAAACGGTTTACGCAGCTTTGGGTCTAGGTGCTCCAAAAAATACTTTAACAGATAAAGAATGTATCGAACGTGGTGTATTTGCTATGGTTAATGAGTGCTCTTTGGCGTTAATTGAAGATCATATCGTGGACACTCCCAATGAAGTCGATTTGGCAATGATTATGGGTACGGGTTTTCCTCCCTTCCGGGGGGGATTGTTAAAATATGCTGACCGTATAGGTTCCCAATATATTTGTGACCAATTAGAAATTTATGGACAAAAAGCGGCGCGATTGAAACCGGCAACTCCTTTGAAAAACCTGGCCAAAAATAATTCTAAATTTTATAAATAAAGGATGAAACAAGGCTGGATTGTTTCCGTTATACTTGCCGCCACTTTGATTTTCTACGCTGGCTACCGAACGGCGTTGAATCAAAAAGTGGCGTCAGCCGAAGCCGGCGCGGAATCGACAACGGATTCACAGCCGCAAAATTTTAATTTGAAATTATTTTCCCTTTCCGAAAAAGAATTCAACGATTATCAAAATTTAAAAGACCAAAAAAGTAAATACGATAAAGCCAATGAAATATTGGGTAAAATGGTATTGCTGTTTATCGCCGATATGGGATTACAATTAGGGAATAAAGATTCTGCTAAACAAGATTTTTTTAACCAGGCAGATCCTGCGATGGCGAATCGATCCGATGTAAAGATCGGCGCTGTTTCGCCGGCTACAGGAACGGGGAACTCTGCGGTTATGCCAACCGTTACCCCTACCAGCGAACCAACCTCGGCAGTGCTGGCCGCGGCCACCCCGGTC
>JAYVAZ010000380.1:0-9024 GCA_043750675.1 Pseudobdellovibrionaceae bacterium
AATACTTTATATTTTCCTGGTGCTATGGAAGGGGCATGCAGAAATTTTTCACTTTCTTCCATGCCAGTGATAATTTTGGAACCTTGATCTTTAAGCAACTGAAAGTTAGAGCCATAACAAGAGCCACCGTCCTGAAACATTTGGCCATTTTCACTAAGGGTGTAGTTGTAACGTATTCCCGCCGAATTAAAATCAAACTCGAACTGGGTGCCGACGCTGTTTAAAAACGATTTTACTTTGTAAATATCGCGGTAACGAATACTGGTAGAGCTGGCTTTTTTGTTACTGCGAAGAGTGTCGGAGTATTTTTTTACTAATTCCAATTTATCAGAAAGTGATACGGCGCTAAATTTAGTAGCGGCGGATGAAATATTATTGTAAGGCTCTTGTCTTCCTGGCCGATAGTTTTGCTGTGTTTTTGAAGGCGTGGACTTTTGACTTAAGTTTTCCAATGTCTGTTTCAATTGATCTAATTCGGTTGTAGATTCATATAACCAAAAACCATCTTTTTTAATTCGAAGGAAGGCCCCTAATGAAGGACTTGAAGTACATGTTGTGATTTCACCGTCGACGATATCGACAGCAGTTTCAAAACTATCTTCAATTCTAACATCCCAATAATCACAATTTAATTTTATCCCGGAAAAATCATCCAAGAGTTTTTTCAAATGAAAGCTACTCATGGCAAACCGCTTCGACATTATGTCCGTCTAAATCAGTTACGAATGCACCATAATACTTATCATGGTAATGTGGCCGTGGTCCCGGTTTTCCGTTATCTTTTCCACCGGCGGCAATGGCTGCTGCATAGAATGCGTCGACGGTCTTACGATCTTTCGCACGAAAGGCTACGTGAATGTGGGGGCGTTGCGGAGGAGCTTCTGATAACCAAAAATCTGGTTTTGGAGGTTCACCAAATCCACCGACTGCGTTTTTTCCACCTTCTTCGATGGGGAATTCCATTAAAAGCTTGTAACCCAATGGCGCCCAAGCTTTGGAATAAAACTCGCGTGATTTTTCGAAATTGGTGACGTTTACACCAGTATGATCGATCATAAATATCCTTTCAGTTGATTCAGTAATAGGAATTAAAGTAACATATTCCCTATGAAATCCCCAAAATCTTTAGGGCTACTTTTTTTAATTGCGGCCCTGTTACAAATGGTTTGGGGTATTGTGCCAAGCGCATCGCAGTTAGTTATTTCGGAGATACCAGTGGAGTTGTACATTTCACTACGCTGGACCATTTCCAGTTTGATCTTTCTTTTCTATTTATTAGTTACCTCAAATTTTAAAATCCAGATCAGCAAAAACACTTTGGCAGTCATGGGTTTAGGAATTATGGGATACGGTTTGGGCTCCTTCGGAACTCTTTACGGTTTAAAAATCGGTGGTGTCACTAATTTTGCCATGATGGGCGCGTTAAACCCCATCGTGACCTCCGTTATCTCTATTTTGTTTTTAAAAGAAAAACCGGCTAAAGCATTTTACGTAGCGTTGCCTCTTTGTGTTTTCGGATTACTTGTCTTAGTGACAGGCAAACATCAGGTTTCATCCTGGACTATTGCATTTTCCAGTTCGGCTTTAATTATTGGAGCTGCGGTTTTAGATGGTTTTACTTTTATTTTTTCTAAAAAACTTAAGCCACACTTTTCGGCAATTCAGTATTTGGCTATTTCCCAATTAGCGGCGGCGGCTTTTATGTGGTTGATGCAAGGAGTTCTCTTTCGCCAAACAGATCAGATTTCGCAACTATCTGGTAAAGGCTGGGCTGCTGCTATTTTTGTTTCCGTCGTGGCTTGCGTTTTGTGTTATGCGGTTTTGTATTGGTTGTTAAACTATATCGATGGTCATCGTTTGGCACTATTTGACGGAATCCACGCAGTATCGGCAACGTTATTCGGTTGGGTTTTCTTTTCCGAAGACATCAATGCGACGATGCTATTTGGCGGATTCTTATTACTGGCGGGACTGATTTTAGGAAATATTAAATTGCACTCTATAGGCAAAGTTTTGACTTAAGTTCTGCGTTACCTAACTGATTCCCGATGTCGCAAATTTTACTATTTACCGCACTGAAAACGTCGAACGTTCCTAAAAAGGTACTTCCTTGACCTTTGACGACAGCAACTAATTTCCAAACGTTTCCAATGCGAACTTGAACCGGGGAGCCACTATCACCTTCTTCAACACGGGCCGTAGAAGTGGATTCAAAATACCCGGCGCTATTCCATTTAAAAATATTTAAAGTAGCCGATCGTTTGGTATCCATGGTGTTCATGTCTGCGAAGGGATTTATCGAAATTACCGTCGGTAAATATTGGGTTGCAATTGCGGCCAAGCCTTGCAAGTCTTGCTGGCTAATAACAGGAACCATTTTTACCGTATCTGGCAAATTCATTGCACTTCCCAAAACGATTACTGCCAAATCCTCTTGCGGTCCAATTTGCGCTTTTAAACCTTGGCTATTGATTTTAGATGTAAGAGTTTGTGTGAAGAAAAACCGGGCTGATTTCATATCCTTTAAAAGAGTAGTGTAACCAATTCGAACAACGGTACCATCGGGTTTGGTAACGTATTTATATTTTCCGACAGTTACTTCGGCCGAAAAAGATTTTACAACATAGGCATCACGTACGCAATGTGCAGCGGTAACCAAAACCAAAGGATGAACAAAAGTGGCGTTGCAAAATGCGGGTGCTTCGGAACCGTCGGAAGGGTCACGCGCTTCGGTTTTCAAAAAAACAATGGATTGTAAGTCATCAGATAAAGCCGGCTGCGCATTGGTCAAGGCATAGGAATACTCTGAGACCGTGAAGATTAGGTTAAATATCGCGGTTAGTAGCAGCCATGATTTTGACTTCATTTTGATCCCTATCTCTTATTTTGGTCTTTGAACGGACTTTCCCCAAACTATTCTGGCTAGGGATGAAGTCAATAGTTTTTAAGACTTTGGTCTTATTGTGCTTTGATCTTTAAATACTATAATAGGTTATGAAGAAAATATTATTATTAGCACTTGTCTATGCGACACCTTTATTTGCCTCAGACATTATTCAGTTGAACTCTTTGATGAGTTTGCCCGGATTTTCCTTCGATAAAACCGGAAAGCCGGTTACTAATTGGACCGTTGGAAAAGGTGCCACGGAATCCAATAAGACCTATACACAAGAACCAGTCCAAGTTTCATTAAATTATGACAAACAAAAGAATCCACGAATGGTATCATATACCAGTCGAGGCACCGATAGTTCGGGAAAATCGGACAGTAAAGAATTAATCGCATTGGTAGATGAAAATGGAACTTCCCAGTTTATTTTTCAGCGGGAAAAAAACAACACTTTTGCGGTTTCCGGCGCCTACTGTAATCGTGTCTACCGTGAAATGGGCGTTACGTCGAATCACGATTTATTGACCAAGGTGTTTGAATGTTCGAAAGTGCTCAGTTTCACCATGAATGATAGCGAAATTGAAGATGCAAAAAAAATCGTCAAAGCTTATTCGGTATTCGAGAACGAAACAGGAAGTCCTTCTGTAGCTGGACTTGGAGCAGTTAATGGATTTATCCGAAGTCGGCAAATCGAAAATAAAGCTAAAAGTACCCGAAAGGCCGGCGAAGATTACGCAACAGACGTAATGAAGTTAGCCAAACTTTGTGAAATCGTTGCACCTAAATTGGTTGAAAATCCAAACGTACTAAAAGCTGAAGATGTCGGTCGCGAATAAACTATTTACCTAAACACTGCTCTGCTGATAATCCCGTATGTGCGTAACAGTATTCAAATCCACTTCCCGCATCAGTACATTGCGAAGCACTTAATCCTGTGTGTTCGTAACAATATTGCATTCCATTGCCCGCTCCAATACATTGTGCTGCAGACAATCCAGTGTGGTGATAGCAAAATTCATATCCAGGCGTGCTTTCGGGATTTGTATTCCCATTGTTGTTTCCATTAGTATCACCAAGGCATTGAACGGCGCTAAGACCTGTATGTTGGTAACAATATTGAAAACCAGAATCGGCTTCGGTACACTGAGCGGCGTTTAAACCAGTATGTTCGTAACAAAACTGCATTCCATCGCCAGCCCCTTTACAGTCTGCGGCCGATAGTCCTGTATGTTCGTAGCAGTATTGGAATCCACCAGTATCTGCAGCAGCTTGTAAACCGACAAGCAAAGTCAAAGTTGCGAAAAAGAAACCGTGTGTTAGTTTAGACATAAGATCCTCTTAAATTTGATAGTGTCATATTGTTTGTTTCTAACAAAAGATAGCAATAGGTATGCCTTAGAAATGGTGTCAAAACGTTATGAAAAAAATTGGTTTTATTACTTCGGAGGAAGAAGGCTTAAACAACGACGATCAATTATCGGTTTCGCATTTAGAAAAACTTGGAATCCTTGCTATACCAGTTGTTTGGGACCAAGCCGAAAATCAAAATTGGGACGGATTTGATAGTTTGATTTTTAGATCATGCTGGAACTATCACCAGAAACATTCTGAGTTTTTGGATTTTATTCATCAGCTGAAAGCACTTTCCGTTCCTGTTCATAATCCACTTTCAGTTGTCGAGTGGAACATCGATAAAAAAATTTACTGGATTGCGATTCGGCGCCTAAAACAAAACGTTACTTAAAAGGTTATCGGTATACTGAAAATGACTTTAAGGAAGTATTGGTGGACTGGGATGTAGAAGCCTTAGTTATAAAACCCTGCGTTTCTTTAAACGGACAAGATACCTTTTTAGTAAGTGCGAGCAACTTTAATCAAAAAAAAGACTTATTCACTTCATTGTTTGAAAATCGAGATATGTTAGTGCAGGAATTTATCCCGGAAATTCGCACTTCAGGAGAAACCTCGGCGGTTTTTTTTAATAAAAAATTTAGCCACGCCGTAAAAAAAATTCCAGCATCCAATGAATTTCGAATTCATCGGGAGTATGGTGGGCAAAGAAATCCGGTGCAAATTTCTTCTAAGGTGCTCAAATACGCCGCAAGTATTTTGCAGAATATACCCGAAGATCTGTTATATGCCCGAGTAGATTTGGTTGAAAGAGATTCTGACTGTGTTCTAATTGAGATAGAGTTGACTGATCCAATGTTGTATTTGCAAACGGACACTCAATCGGCCGAACGATTTGCCGACGCCATTGCAGATGTTTTACTGTAATATTTTAATCTAACTACTGACGAATCAAGTGTTTTCAAAAAGGATTAATCTATTGAAGGCTTTCCTTTTTTTCGGAAGCTTCTAAATTTTTAAGACTAATCGAATTTTCTAAACCTGGTTTCAATTTATCTTGCCAGTTTTGAACCGCAGACCAAAAGGCCTTAGAACCATCAATGTCCCATTTGCCGCCTTTTTTGGCGAAGGCGATATGAGTAGCTACTTTTTTGCTTTCATTATTTTCCAACAGCCAGTTGGCAAAAGCGGATATGATTTCTATACCTAGATGTTTAAATGAAATGAATTTTTGTTTGGGCGATATCACATCCGCTTCTTTCAAAAATAGATTCATATATCCTTGCGTTTGTCCGGCAGCCATTGCAAGTTCGCCATAAACGCTTAATTTACCTTTGGTGATATCCAACGGTAAGTAAGCCATCAGAAGTTTGTTGGCTTTCGGAATATCGAAGTCTTTAAGTTGAATATCTAAATCAGCGCGCGTCTGTTCGGCCAAAGCATCATATTTTCCCTTTACCGAAATGTACGAGTCATTTTGGAAAACTCCACGGCCGTTGATGGGACTAAGTGATTCGGCCTGGGAACTAGGACGAGTCCGTAAATCTTTAGCGTGAAATTCAACTGAAGTTAACTTAATCGGAATGGGTGCGGCCAAATCGCTGTTTGTAAAACTGATGGAAGAGTCTTTTACATCTAAACTTTCAATTCGCATAGGAATCAAAATATCCAATGTCTGTTTCCAGACTGGCTTTTCACCTTTTTTGGGATTCACATTGGGAGCTTCTGTGCTGGCCATCGTAATTTGTTTTTTGTCTTCGTTGGCGCTGTCTATTAACTGAACTTGCCCGTGGTCAATATTGACGTGTGCGGCTATTTCACCTTTAAATAAAGGCTTCCAAGCGATTTGTAGGGCTACTTCTTTGACTTCAAGAAGCGGGGGGAGATTGCCGGTTTTCTTTTTGATTTCTAGTCCTTGTAATTGATACGAACCACGCCAAAGTGCTAAGTCAAAATCTTCGATGTGACCTGTGTAGGCACCCAGTTTATTACTTAAAGCCCAGTTAACCACCCGCAATCCAATTTGCGGAAGAAAGGCTCGGATTAAAACTAGGATAGCAAAAACGATAAGTAGGTTTCTGTATTTATGTTTCATCAGGCTTTTGCTCCTATTAATATTTTTCCGTTTTTTGTAAGGTAGAAAGAAATTTCGGCTCCAAACAGAACGATGATTGATGAATAATAAACCCAAACTAGCATGATCATTAAAGATCCCGTTGCTCCGTAGGCTGACCCAATGGCTTCGTGCCCCAAGTAAACTCCAATTAAAATTTTTCCTTCCAAAAACAGTAGCGCTGTAATGGCGCCTCCCTGAATGGCTGCGGGCCAAGGCACTTTTGTGTCGGGCATCCAATGGATAATAATGCTAAATAATATCGAATACGCTAAAAGATTTCCCGCCAGTTGCACCATTCGCATCCAGAACTCAAGGGCACTTGACGTAAATAAAGAAAGAAGTCCCGAGACCAATAGAGAAACGATAGATATAAATATAAAGGTTAACACCATTCCAAAACAAATAATTCGGCGAGAGATAAACTGGGTGACGTATTCCTTGATAGAAACATCTTTTGAGACAGATTCCGATTCGAAAATTATATTTAGCGATGACTGAAGCTGAGCAAAAATAACGCTGGCGGAAATTCCCAATGCAAGCACTCCCCAAATACTGACGCTGTCAGCAGAGTGCTCTATCGAATTTTTAACTACCGTTTCAAATACCGTTGCGGCATCTGATCCCATCAGTTGCCGGACTTGATCGATTAACGGTTCTTGCAAACTTAGTTTTAGTGAAGACAGAAATTTTAACAACAGGATAACCAAAGGTGGCAAAGCAAAGACAGTGTACAAAGCAAGTGCTGCCCCTAAAGTAAAAATAGAATCTTTAGAGATTTTTTCGCCAAAATCTTGAAGTTTTTTGCTGATTGTTGCTTTCACGAAAAACAATATAGCAAGTCAAAGGCCATGGGGAAATGCTCCCCATTGTAATTTAAATGAAAATTTGTTCTTTAATTCCTCAGATTTTGTCCATTGGTGGAAAAATTCACAGGTCTAAAAATAAGATCGCTTATAAGAGGTATCAAATGTTTTTTTTTTGGTTTGTCGATTGCACATCTGAATGGCTATCCAAATTAAAAAAGCCATAAGGAGGCAATATGCATCAATCAAAATCAGGTCGTGCCGGAGCGACTAAAAGTTCCCGCGGGGCCGAATCAAGCAGCTCAAAATCAAAAACAGGTTCGCAATTGAAAAAAGGAGCATCATCTAAATCAGGTGAATTATCTAAGTCAGATAGATCGCGCTCTGCATCCGGTAAATCTTCTAAAGTGCTTTCAGCATCACGCGGTGCTAGCAGCCAAGGAAGATCATCGGAGTCTGATTCTGAAAGTATGAGAATGTCTGGTCGCGGATCACAGTCTGAAGGTCGTAGATCGCAGTCTGCTCAAGTTCGTGGATCACAGTCTGAAGGACGTAGATCGCAATCTGCTCAAGTTCGCGGACCCCAATCTGGCCGAAGTCGTGAGTATAATAACTACGATGAAGGTACAACGACTTCTTACGGTCGTGGACAAGGCAGCCAAGGTTTTTCAAGAACACAGGAAGATGATGACGAAGAAACAACTTCTTCAAGTCGTGGTGGTCAAGGCCGCCAATCTAGAATGATTGGTCAGGATCAAGACACTCATGAGCGTGGATTTAAAGTCTACGGTCGCGAGGATAGAAATGAAAGATCGGAGCAATGGGAAGATGAAGAAGAAGACGAAGGCATTCATGGCGGATACTATGCCAGAAGTGAAAGTGATTACGACTTCGACGAAGACGAAGACACTGAAGAAGAAGATGGTCGAAAAGGCTATTCTGCTCGCGCAAGCCAAGGTCGTGACGAAAATGAACATGAAGATGATGAAACGCCAGCACGACAAGGTCGTCGCGGACTTTCCGGTTCAATGAGAAATCAAAAAGAAAAAGGCGGAAACACAAGGAATGCTTCTCGTCGCGGAAGATCAGGACAAATCCGTTCGCAAGCTTACTAATAAATAGTAGGTGAGAATTATTTGGCTAGATGTCAAAAACGGAAAGGCTAATCGGTTGATTAGCCTTTTTGTTTATAACCTATTTTCATTAAATAATTCTTTATGAGTATCGGATCTTGTCTTTCGATAGCAAAAGCCACATGGCCATCTGGACGAATCAAATAGGCGGCGTGCCGCAAAAATCCTTTTTGATATAATTTCGCATTCCATTCGTATTCAATAATAGGAATGTTCATAAATGCATTTTTAAAATCGGTCAGTGCATCACCGTAAATGTGAATTTGCCAACTTAATGTTTTTAATTGGTCATAGTTATCACCTTTTAGCGTTTTCACCCAAGGCAAGCGGTCACCGGCAACAATATCTCCGGCTTGGCCCTGACTCAACGACTGCCCTCTATAATTTATTCGAACCTGCGAAACGGTACGAAACATTATCTTTAGAAAAAACGGAACTCTAGTTAAGGCGGCAAAAATTTCGGGCATTATATAGGTCCGAAAGAAGGAACCAAAAATTCCTCGACTGGCGATTACCTTGAAAGCTTGATCAGTTGTTTGAATTAAAATTTTGGCAAAGGCATGACGTTCTTCGTGATAACTCTGTAAAAGTTTGGGTTCAAAATTCCCCTGAATAACTTCGGCCAATTTCCAGGCCAAATTAATCGCATCTCCAATTCCTGTGTTCATGCCTTGTCCGCCGGCGGGACTGTGAATGTGCCCGGCATCACCCGAAATAAAAACTCGTCCGTTT
>JAYVAZ010000381.1:0-2771 GCA_043750675.1 Pseudobdellovibrionaceae bacterium
GTGATTTTGAATTTGTAAATGGGTATTTGTTTGTCGATGGGCCCGAAGACAAGGAAAACGTTCTTACTAAAGAATTGGAAGCCTGTCACAAAGCCGGAATAACTACTATACTTAGTCATGAAGGACTGCCTATCGAAGGCTTCGGCCACCATCCGAATTTACGTTTTCCGATGCAGGCCCAACTACATCCCCTAAAATACCTAAAAAGATTGGCCGAATTAATTGAAGAACGTGGGGGTAAAATTTATACCCGCACGTATGCAAAAGAAATTCACGGCGGGAAAAATGCGGTTGTAACCACTCGTGATGGATTTACAGTTTCCTGTGATTCTATCGTTGTCGCCACAAATACTCCGATAAATGATCTGTTTGCTATTCACACGAAACAGTATGCTTACCGTACTTACGTTTTAGCTTTTAAAATTCCCAAAGGAAAATTGGAAAACGCTTTGTATTGGGATACCGCAGATCCTTACCACTACATTCGTACCGATGGTGATGTTTTGATTGTGGGCGGAGAAGATCATAAAACCGGACAGGAACCTAGGCCAGAACAGCGATACCAACAATTAGAAAAATGGGTGCGGGTACGTTTTCCTTTTGTAGAACACGTAGTACAAAGATGGTCGGGTCAAGTCATGGAACCAATGGATAGTTTAGGGTTTTTAGGGCATAACCCTTTGGACAGAAATAACGTTTATGTTATTACCGGAGATTCGGGGAACGGTATGACCCACGGTACGATCGGTGGAATGTTAATTACCGATCAAATTTTAAACCGAGAAAACCCTTGGGAAAAATTGTACAACCCTTCGCGGATTTCATTGCGAGCTGTTCCGACTTTCTTAAAAGAAAATCTAAATGTAGCTGCCCAGTATGCAGATTGGGTAACAACTCCCACGACCGACAGTCTGGAAAATCTGGGATTAGGCATGGGTCAAGTTTATCGTCATGGGACCCAGTTAATTGCAACTTATCGAAACGAAAACGGTGCCTACCATTCAGTAAGTGCGGTTTGTCCGCACCTGGGTGGAATTGTAAAATGGAATTCAGCAGAAAAATCTTGGGACTGCCCTTGTCATGGTTCACGTTTTGAATGTCATGGAAAAGTGATCGAAGGACCTGCCAATTCCGATTTAAAGCGGGTGGATTTTGATCAGCCCGCCTTGATTACTGAACCGGTAGTAAACGATAAATTGATTTTCCGCGGCCCCGAAAACCTGTCGACTTAACTTTGCCGAATTAAACTCGAATCAACGTCGTCGACTAAAACAACAGCTAGTCGACTTTACCTGAACTGATTCTTTTTTTAAGCGCGGGATCAGGAATCTGCCAGAACACTTCACCGGTTTGTTTGGTCTGTACTGATAACGACCGACGATAAACCGGTAAGGACTCCATTACGACTTTAACGATATCATCTACCACGGAAGGATTATCTCCGTAGTAAGCATGACCTAACAGCGAAGAATCCACGGCCGAAGCATCAATCGTCTCAAATCGGCTGGAAACGTAAGTGCTAAGACCGGCTTGACCTAAACGAGGGGCATCGTGAATACGTGAAGAAATGGCCAAAGCCTTATCATTATTTGAAGAATACAACGTTAAATTTTTTGTCATCGAACGAACCGCCGGCTCAATCGCACGGAAAGTGGTTTGATCCACGTCCGGTGCTGCAAAAATAACATTTTTAAAAGTCTGCGGTTTTACAGATTTGGTTTGTGCAAAAATGCTTAAAGCATTTGTCAAAGCACGATTTCCCATGCTGTGCGCGATCAAATGAATTTCGGTAGCACCGCTTTTTTGTGTGATCTCTCTTAAAAACTGCGTCATATGCTGCAAACTCCATTCAACATTTTTTTCAGCAATGGCGTAACGTAAAAGGGTTTCTGACGGCCAACTATAAAATACTGAAGCGCCCGGAAATTTTAGGTCAAACGCTAATTGCGCGGTTCTTTGTGCTGCCTCTTCGAAAGTATTATTATAACCATGAATAAATACGAACATGTCTTTTTTCGGAGACCGCGAAACACGACCGGCTAGACTTTTAAAAAATACATCTGAATTTAATTGAGTAATACTTTTCACAACGATGTACTCATCTGGATCGGGAGTCATCAGGACATTAAATACGCTGGGAAGTTCGATATTTCCATATTTATGGTTCACCGGAATGCTGACTTCGACGAAACCTAAAGAAACTTTTTCTTTTTCTGCACGGGCTTCACCAAAAGTTTCCGCCGGTGGTTTATTAGCGCTGTACTGGCGATCGGTACCATAATAAACCTGCATGGTAGCATGTTTTGCATTTACTCGCGAACGCTGTGGAGGGACTTCACGGCTACCCTCTGGAAACGGTGCCGCGGCTGCTGCCGGTGGCATAGACTCATTCTGTTTTTGAATTTTTGCAACTAACAGGGAGATAGTCGAAGACGTACGGGTCACATCAATGACTTTTTTTACTCGGGTGAATGCAGAAATTAAGTATTTTTCTAAAGTACTTGATTCATCCACTGGCCATTTTAAAACGGTTTCAATTCCGCCTGATTGACAGGCCTTTGGCGCCAGGATGATATCGGCAGTTTCAGAACCTTTACCAATTTCAACAAATTTTTCGTCTTGTAAATCGTATAGGCGAACTGCACAACCTTTGGTTTCAGTGTCTTTGCCTGCATCAAGGACATCATTGCGGAAACAGACCATTAATGAACCTTCTGCCGATGCCATTGCAGCAACGCAATTTAACTTCTGCGCAGCCGACTTTAAGGTCG
>JAYVAZ010000382.1:0-3524 GCA_043750675.1 Pseudobdellovibrionaceae bacterium
AGGCAGAACTTCTAACCGTATGATGGGAATTGCCGCCGATATCAAAACAACGAAAGAAAAAGAAGCCGGCGAAAACGTTTTGCAAAAAATTGAACCAGATGACTTAGTGAAGTTTGGTTTGATTCCAGAGTTTATCGGACGACTTCCTTCGATTGCGGTACTAGACCCATTAGAAGAAAATGCCTTGATGGAAATTTTAACAAAACCTAGAAATGCGGTAACTAAACAATATCAAAAATTGTTTAGTTATGAGGGCGTAGACCTTAAATTCACTGACGCGGCCTTAAAGGCCATCGCGCAGATGGCTTTAAAAAGGAAAACCGGAGCACGTGGGTTAAGAGGCGTTATCGAGTCTTCTATGCTTGACATCATGTTTGACATCCCTTCGCAGACCAACGTTAAGGAAGTTATTATTGATGAAAAGGTTATAAACGAAGGTGGCGTACCAAAATTGACCTATAAAACCGAAGAAGAAATGCGTGCTGCAGATGAGAAGAAAAAATCACAGGAGAGCGCGTAGAAAACAAGGCTAAAGTTTAGCCAGTATTTATTCCCCAAAAAATAACGTAAGGCCTCAATTTATAAAGTTTTTATTAATATAGATTGAGGCTTTTTTATTTTGTTCTTAAAATATAAGTAGCCCTAACCATAGGGTTCGAAATTGGTGTCTAATTACCAGTTCGTTAGCCAAGGAGGGGAATCATGGCAGATAGTTCAAAAACAGCGACACAACTTCCGCTTTTGCCTTTAAGAGACCTCATTATATTTCCACATATGATGATGCCACTTTTTGTCGGTAGGGAAAAAAGTATAAATGCTCTTGAAGACGCCATGAGCAAACAGACCGATATCGTTTTGGCAGCTCAAAGAGATGCTAAAACCAATAATCCTGAACCGAAGGATATTTACTCGATTGGTACTGTTGGGACAATCATTCAACTATTAAGACTTCCCGATGGAACGGTGAAGGTTTTAGTTGAAGGTAAACGACGAGTTAAAATTAAAAACTTTATTTCACAAGATAGCTTTTTCGTAGTTACGACGGAAGATGTCGCTGAAGAGGTTGAGGCGCCGGTAGAGAGTGCAGCCCTAATCAGATCGGTTAAGTCTACTTTCGAAACTTACGTAAAATTGAATAAAAGAATTCCACCGGAAATTTTAATGCGAGTAGCTTCTATTGAAAATCCAGGTGAACTTTCTGATATCATCGTTGCCCAGTTGAATCTAAAACTGGAAGACAAACAAAAAGTTTTGGAAATCTTTGATCCAGGTAAACGTTTAGAGCATTTGTTAAATCTTATGACCGGCGAAATCGAAATTCTTGAAGTTGAAAAGAAGATTCGTACTCGCGTGAAAAAACAAATGGAGAAATCGCAAAAAGAATACTATCTGAACGAACAGATGCAGGCGATTCAAAAAGAGCTTGGTGAAAAAGACGACTATCAAGCCGAATTACAAGAGCTAGAAGAAAAAGCTGCTAAGAAAAAAATGTCGCAAGAAGCGAAAGACAAAATCAAAAAAGAGATCAAGAAATTAAAATTGATGTCGCCGATGAGTGCGGAAGCAACCGTTGTTAGAAATTACATTGATTGGGTTTTATCGTTACCTTGGCAGGAATACTCTGAAGAAAAACATGATGTCAGACGTGCCGAAGACATCCTTAATGAAGATCATTGGGGATTAGAAAAAGTAAAAGAAAGAATTCTAGAATATCTTGCCGTTCTTTCGATTGCTAAAGGTCTAAAAGGTCCGATCCTGTGTTTAGTTGGCCCTCCTGGGGTTGGTAAAACTTCTTTAGCTCGCTCTATTGCTCGTTCACTGAATCGTGGTTTTGCTCGTATCAGTTTGGGTGGCGTCCGTGATGAGGCTGAAATCCGTGGTCATAGAAAAACTTACGTAGGCGCGATGCCGGGTAAAATTTTACAATCTTTAAGAAAAGTTGATAAAGGAAATCCTTTAGTTCTTTTAGATGAAATTGATAAAATGGCTTCTGATTTCAGAGGTGACCCAAGTTCGGCGATGTTAGAAGTTTTGGACCCAGAACAAAATTGTAACTTCCAAGATCATTACTTGGAAATCGAATACGATTTATCTAAGGTAATGTTCGTGGCCACTGCCAATTCATTGCACACGGTTCCTCGTCCCTTGTTGGATCGTATGGAAATCATCAGTCTAGAGGGTTATACTGAAACGGAAAAATTCCATATCGGTAAAAACTATCTAGTTGCTAAACAATTAGAGATGCATGGATTGAAAGACCGCAAAGTATCTATTCAAGATGCGACACTTAGAAATATCATTCGTTTTTACACTCGTGAGGCTGGAGTCAGAAACTTAGAAAGACAAATAGCTAACGTATGTAGAAAAGTAGCGCGTGATATTGTTAGGGAAGAAGCGATCGCTGAAATGAGTACTGCTAAGGCTAAAAAAGGTGCGGCGAAAACAACAGCTAAAGGTAAAACAACTAAGTCACCTCCAGGTTATGTAGTAACTCCGAAAAAACTAATCGAGTTGCTTGGACCAGAGAAATACAAAATGAGTAAGATCGAAGACGGAAACGAAATCGGTTTAACAAATGGTATGGCTTGGACAGAAGTGGGCGGAGATCTTTTAGCGGTTGAAGCATCAGTGATTCCAGGTAAAGGAAAATTTACAGTCACAGGCCAATTAGGTGATGTGATGAAAGAATCTTGTTCGGCAGCTATGAGTTACGTTCGTTCAAGAGGTCCTTTGTTTGGGCTTGATAAAGAGTATTTCCAAAATATCGATGTTCATATCCATTTACCCGAAGGTGCTACTCCAAAGGACGGTCCTTCAGCAGGTATCGCATTAACGACTAGTATCGTTTCTGCGATCATGAAGATTCCGGTGAAGCGTACTGTTTCTATGACTGGGGAGATCTCGTTAAGAGGAAAAGTACTGCCTATCGGTGGTTTAAAAGAGAAGGTCATGGCGGCTCATCGCGGCGGAATCAAAATGGTTATCTGCCCGAAAGAGAACGAAAAAGATCTTAAGGACATTCCTAAAGAAATTATGAAGGACCTTAAGGTAATTTTGGTTGATCACGTCGATCAAGTTCTTATCAATGCATTGGATATTAAGAATGCTAAAGAGTTGTTTAAAGTAGCGAAAGAACGTGAATTTGGTATCAAAGCCAACTACACGGGTCAGTCACTGCACGCTCATTAACTCAGTATTAACAGATTAGAAATGACTTGGGGCTTACTGAAAAGTAAGCCCCTTTTTTTCGCAAAAAAACAGAGAACACCAGGAAACCAGCTTAAATAGCGAAGAAGATTGATTTATTCGTTTAAGAATTTCTGTCTAATTTACATTGATTGTTCAAATACGCAGCACGATAATCTTAAAGATATTGACGGATAGTTTAGAATTTGTAAGAAATAGAACACTCAATTTTTTGGATAGAAAATGAACGGTGATTTAACTCAAAATTCTAATATGAATTTATCGACGCCAGCTGGAAGCAATATGGCGACGGCGAACAATTCCGTTTTAGCTTCGCA
>JAYVAZ010000383.1:0-2195 GCA_043750675.1 Pseudobdellovibrionaceae bacterium
AATCTTTTTCGGTACGAAGATCTCGTTTAATCATTTCTAAAAATTTATCTGGATATCTAGAAGTTAATTCATCCACGTAACGAGTTAATTTTCCGTCCTGTAAAATCTTACGACGAACCTGGATTTTCTTCCAAAGAAGCAAATAATGGTACCGACAGTAGGCCTCTACAATTGCGGGTTGATCACAGTCGCGCACTCGGCAATATCGACGGCCTTCCGCATCTAGAAGAACTACTTCTTCATTGGCTCCAGGCTCTTTCATTTCAGGAATATCTAAAGTCAACTCTTCTTCAATTTCGGCAACTTCTTCTTCGGCCTCGTCAAATTCAGCCAAATCAGGAATTTCTTCTGCCCCTAAATCTTCATCAGAAACCAAAATATCGTCCTCAATTTCGGTTTCTTTTTTCTTCGCTTTTTTGGCTTTTTTAGCATCTGAAATTTTGCCTTTGCCGGGAACTGGTGCCTTCATTAGGTCAGCAGTTTTAGCCGGTTTCAAATTTTCTTTCGGAGCTTTTATTTCGTTCGGTTTAGCAGCCTTTGCGTTAACCTTGGCTTTAGCTTCTTTTTTAATTTCAGGTTTAGCCACTTTAGTCATCATTTTAGCCGGTTTTTTGTCTTTCGACTTGTCAGCAGCCTTTACCATTTTTTTTACCGCTTTAACGGGTTTAACTTGTGATTTTAAACCTTTGGCAGGTTTTGATTTTTCTTTCGCCATGCGACATACCTCGATCCTTAGTAAGTAATCAAGACTTATCGATCTATGAAAAGGCAGAAGCTGTCAACTAATAATTTTTTATTTAATTTGGATAATTGCGTCCTGCGATCGAGCGAAAATCGATGCTCTAGAATTGGCGTTACCAAATCGCCCACGGAAACTTTTTGCCCCGTTCGTCTTGATCGGATTCGGCAAAAAGATATCACCGTCCGTTGTGGAAACATTTAGGCTTCCCCCCGTCATTTGCCCGGACTGAATATTTAATTTTCCCGACTTTAAACGAACGTTAATATCGACATCATCATTAGGGATTAAATTAATAACGCTTTCTGCAGATTGACCATCTATGCGCCCGGAAATTTTCTGCGCATTCAGTTGTGCTTTATTTAAATCAAAATTCAAACTACCTTGGTGATTAACTATTTTTAGCAAACCTTGATTCTGGAAAGCCGTAAAATCAGATTTCGAATTCTCTACCGTAGAGCTGCCGGAAAAATTTTGAATTTCTAAATCGGCCGAAATATTTTCCACCGTTATATTGGCGCTGTAAGAATCAACAAACGTTTTGCCGGTTTGATCTTTTAAATTGAGTTCGCCACGCAGCTGATGAACATTTAATGGTGCTGAACTACCGGAAATACTTATTTTACCTTTGCTTAAATTAAGATAAGTTTCTTTTACAAGTTTAGCGGCGGTAATCCCACCTTCTTTTTGATGAACTTCTAAAAAGAGATGCGGTTTTAAAGTCAGTTCAATGTTCAATTTTTCTTTTTCATAAAGATTTTGAGTGACCCTTAACAACCCTTCTCTTTTTTCGGTGGTGAATTTTTCCTGAAACGACCCTTGCTGCAGAACGATTTGATTTTTGTCGCCGACTTTGATTTTTAATTCCGCATTATTAAGATTTAAAAGAATTTTATCGTTATCCACAAGTGTTGGATCTAATTCTACCGCGTAAAGCAACTGCCCATTTGACAGCCCGAAAATAACCAATCCAATTAAAAATCCTTTTTTAAGTTGAATACGCATTGATTTCACGCATTTTCCTTTCAACACTGGGCCAATTATTGACAAACCCCAAATAAAATTGTCGTCTATACCCCATAAAATTTGCAAGTATTTTTACTCGAGAAGCTAAAATGCTTCTGCCAGATAAGGAATTATTATTATGCTAGACAATCAAACAAACTCAGTCGTTATTCTTTCGGCAGCACGGACACCAGTTGGTCAATTCCAAGGAGCGCTTTCCCAGGTCCCAGCCCCGAAATTAGGTGCTATTGCAATTAAGGCCGCTTTACAAAAATCACAATTAAAAGCTTCTGATATTCAAGAATGTATAATGGGAGAAGTTCTCACCGCTGGGGTGGGACAGGCCCCCGCAAGACAGGCCGCAATATATGCTGGTCTAGAAACCTCGACCCACTGTATGACTATTAACAAGGTCTGTGGTTCCGGTTTGAAAGCAGTCATGCTTGCAGCG
>JAYVAZ010000384.1:0-6193 GCA_043750675.1 Pseudobdellovibrionaceae bacterium
CTTAATAATTTAGAACACGTTAAGAAACAAAATCAAATCAACGATGTATTAGAAAATCTTATACATTGAACCTGCAGACACAAAAAAAAAGACGCTACCGGTATTTCGGAATGAGAGGACCAAAACTGGGTGACATCGTTGATGATTTGATGGGAAACAGCTTCGCGAGGGCTTTCTTGGAACCAATCCGTAGGCATCGATTTAGCGTAGCTGGGTTGAATGAAGCGATCATCCATTAAAACGATCAGACCCTTATCGGTTTCGGACCGAATCACTCGGCCAGCAGCCTGTACCGCTTTGGCCATCGCGGGATAAGTATACGCATAATCAAAACCAGCCGAGTAATGAGTTTGATAATACTCACGCATCTTTTCGCGTTCAATATCAAAATTCGGCAAAGGCGGCCCAACCACAAAGGCGCCAATAAGCATGGACCCTGGGTAATCAACCCCTTCAGAAAAGACGCCGCCTTGGACGGCAAAAAGGATGTGATAGTCTGGACTGGTCTTTAGCGTTTCCAAAATAAAATCTATGTCCGCCTTTTTCATGTAACGTTGTTGTTTCATTATTAAAAAATCCGGAGTTGGTTTCATTTGGGCTAAGACATTTTCCATAAAATCAAAACTTGGGAAGAAGGCGACATAATTGCCTTTTTTAATGGCCGAGATTTTTATAATGGTTTCAGCAATGCGTGGATAGTTTCGGCTGCGCTCAGAATATTTTGACGAGATCTGTGGAATAATCAGAAGTTTACGGTGGGAGATGGGAAAAGGGGACTTAAATTCAGCCGTTTTTAAGTTAACTTCCTGTAGCCCGGACAACTGGCGATAGAAATCAAAAGGCTTTAAGGTGGCCGAAAACCCTACAATTTGGGCATAATCTGCATAAGTATTTTTAAGCATCTCCGAAGCATCACAACAGGTGATTTTAATGGACGCTGGATTGGGATGAAAAGTAGTGAGAAATTCTTTGCGCCCGCTGTTAACGAATTCCAAGGCATCAGTAAATTCGGACCAGTAAAAACTAAATCGCATAACCGGGTCACGCGGTTGGATATCAATATCAGCATTGAGATAAGTGGATAAGAAACTTTTAAGTTCTCCATCCTGTAGTAAAAAATCCGAAATGGGCGCTTCTATTTTCATCGGTCCTTTGGCGTCTTTCGGTCCGCAGGCCTTTATAATGTCGATGCAAGAATCTAACAACTTGTAGGCTTCGTTACGAAATTTTTTTGGAATAGATTGTAGATCCTCTTTTAGTTTTTCCAACGTGAATACCGACAAGGACGGAGAGTAATAATCCAGAGTTCGGGCCGGTAGGTTATGGGCTTCGTCGATTACTAAGTTTGGTTTACCTTCAGTTATTAAACCGCTGCTAGTTAAACGACCAAACGAAGATACCGGTGCAAAAACATAGTTATAATCACAGATCACGGTGTCGACATCCTGTGCGGCGTCTAACTGCAATTCAAAAGGGCAAACTTGAAACTCTTCGGCCATCTTTTTAAACGTTTTTGCCTTAAGGCTGCGTTTTTTGGTTAACTTTTCCAAAAGTTTATTAGCGGCCACTTTCGTGTAATGATCTTTGGCATATTCGCAGTAATCAGGATTGCAAAGTGGTTCATTCTTCATACACATTTTACTTTTTGCGGTAATAGTCATCGCCTTAATTTTTGCGCCATGTTCCTGCAATTTATCAATAGCTTCTTCGGCAACGGAATGCTGACTGTTCTTTGGTGTTAAATGAATTAATTTTTGTCCGCGCTGTAGGGCTTCCTGTAAAGTAGGGTACATTACTCCGACGGTTTTGCCTAAACCAGTCGGTGCTTGCAGTAACATGGGTCGGTTCTCCTGCATGCCTTCCTTTATAGTTTCTATTAATTCAATTTGACCCTGTCGGGGTTTCGCGAATGGGAATTGAAATGCCAGGGCCGATTTTTTTCGACGGTCCATTCTTTTTTCTGCGGTAATGGCTTCTTCGTTTAATTCATGTAGACGTCGTGCTAACCAGTCTTCGTACCAATTAAGATCCAGGTTTTGTTCTACGGTAATTTCTTGTTCGTTACGGCTGGAGACAAATAATAAATTAAGAATCGGTTTTTTTTGAAATTTTAACCAGTAAAAATATCCGTAAGTTAATAGTTGTAAACTGTAAGGATGCTCCTTGTTTTCGCGAACTCGTTTTGCTAGTTCATAAATATTGAAGCTGGTTTTAATTTCTTCAATTTTGTGGAATGAACCGGAAAACAAACCGTCCATTCTGCCACTGACATTAAACTGAAAAACACCTGCGGTAAATTCGGCGGCAATTATTACTTCGGGTTGGTAATTATTAAATTCTTTAGAACGCTGCAATTGAATTTTTTGATGCAATTCCATTCCAATAGCCGAGCCACGACCAAATCCCGAATAGATATCGATGCTTCCCGTTTTGGGGGCAGGCATTGCAAATTCTGTAACTGAGATATTAATTTTCTTCATTATTTACCTTAAAATAACATCATTTGGTCAGGAACTTTTACGGCTAAATCAGAATCGGGGAAGGCTTCTAATCCCAGACCACGTAAGTGTTTTACCAGTGCGCCGTTTCCCCGGTGTTGCACAAAAACCTTTCGGGCCTTGGTTTGTTGAACTGTTTTTACCAGATCATTCCAATCGGCATGATCGGACATCAAAAATCCATGATCATATGAAAAATTTCTTTGCGCCATCCATCCAGAGGCAAAAGCTGTTTTGTACCGTGCACCCAAAACAGAAACCTGTGCACTTTTTAAGAACGACTGTGGAGCAATAATTAGCTCGCCACGCAGAACGCGATCCGATTCTAAGGTGCTTAAACATTTAGTTGGAGCCAATTTCATGCCTTGTTGCAAGTAGCACTGGTTGATCAATGCGGCAGCCGAATGGCAGTAAACTGGTTTTTGTGCCAACGGATAGAGTTCACCTAAAATCCGCTGAGTTTTTCCTAAAGAATAGGCAAAAACTAAACTATTAAAGCCAGCAGCGGCATTGGTTTTCCACCAATTAAAAATTTCACTTCCGACGTTGTCATTATTTTTCCAAATAAAGGCCGGCGTTCCAAATGTGGCTTCGGTTACAAAAACATCGCACTCAACTACCTCGAAAGGTTCACAGGTGGGATCCTTTTCTCTTTTATAATCTCCCGACGCTACCCAAATTTCATTGCCGCTTTGTAATCGAACTTGAGAAGACCCCAATATATGTCCAGCCGGGTGAAAGGAAACGTTTACACCGTTAAAACAAAACGTTTCGCCATACGCAAATTCATTCAAATTAATATTTTTGCCGATTCGAGTTCTTAGTAAATCTGATCCCGATCGAACGCAGTAATAGTTTTTACTGCCGCGACGGGCGTGATCCGAATGGGCGTGTGTTATCACCGCGTGATCAACGGCGCCGGCGGGATCAATGTAGAAATGGCCAAGGGGACAGTAAAGGCCTTTAGAAGTAAGGACTAGCATTTGCCCCTAAGTTTAAAGAATTGTTTTTAGAAAGTCTATAGTCAGGATTTTAAGACTGATGTCATTTGTCAGGTTGACCACGAAAAAAGGGCATAATAATCTCGAGAAATGAGTGATCCGCGTAAAGGCAATGCCATCTATTACGATTTAGACGAAACTCCGCTTGACGATATTCCCTTTTATATCAACCGCGTTTCTGCCGGGCAAACCGTTTTGGAGTTAGGTTGTGGAACCGGTCGCACTTTGATTCCACTAGCCACTTCATGCAAAGAAATTGTCGGAGTTGATTATTCGCAAGATATGATTGATCGCTGTTTGGCAAAAATTCCGGAAGCAGTAAAGTATAAGTGCCAGGCAATGGTGGGTGATATTACCCGACTACAGCTAGATCGAAAATTTGATCTGATTATTGCGCCTTACCGTGTAATGCAGGCGTTAGAAACTGATTCGGAAGTACGGGGATTTTTAAATTCAATTTCAAAACATCTTTCGCCTGAAGGATCTTGCATCTTAAATGTATTTAATCCCAATCGATCCAAACAAGAAATGTTAAAATCCTGGGCAAAAATTACGGAAACCTTTTGCTGGGAAAAAAGTCTGGAAGATGGATCTACGGTGGCACATTTTGAATTTTATGAAAAAATAACCGCCAATCCTATGGTGCTGTATCCGCATCTGATCTATCGAAGGTACCGAGATGGCCAAAAGGTAGATGAGATGATTCAGAAAATTAAGATGCGCTGTTATTATCCAGATGAATTTCGTAGTTTAGTTGAAACCTCGGGGTTTGAAATTACCGAGGCTTGGGGTGGGTATAAGGGCGAAAAATACGGCGAGGGCAGGGAACTGCTCCTAAGATTTTGCAGACCTGCGGTCTGACAGGTTTTGTTAAATCTTATTGGAGCTATCGATGATGGTGCGACTTAGGTCAGCACCGTCATTTTCTAACTCTTGAATCATAGACTCCAAAAATTCTTGTTTAGGAGTGTAGTGGCCACTGTGTCGGTTGATAGTTAAAAGTCGTCCGTTAGCGTCCAAGGTAATCTCGCCAGCCGCTGATACCGGTTTTCCGGCAAGCATACTTGAGTGGCGAAGTTCCTTGCGCACCTCATTTTCGAAAAAATAGATATTGCCGGCTGAATCTAATACGTAATTCACCATCGATTCTTTCATCAGGAAAACAGTTCCATCTAAATGGTTAAATACTCCGTTGCTAATAATCACGCGAAAACTTTCGCGTTCCTCGCCGGATAAATAAATGATTTTGTCGACCCCTTTAGGTTTAGGTACTGGGTGTCCTGAAGTGTCTTCGCCAATGTACTTTTGATTGATCTGTGTCGTAGGAAATCGAACTTCTTTCTTTAGCTCGCCTAAAGCAAAAGCACTGAAACTGATCAAAGAAATCAGTAGTAACGAAGTAAGTGATTTTAAAAATTTCATATTTATCCTTTACCGGGTCTTAACGGCTATATTTCCTGATTCAACGAGTTGCTAAAATGAGGCCCGGTTTGTGTGGAACCTATTGAGTCTACGGGGAAAAGAAAGTCAAAATTTTCGTCTTTAATCCAAAGTTGTCGCCGCCTAAAAGTTTGACATTTTTTATATTTACGGTAACTTTTAATTCTTTAATCAAGGATGTATCCATTGTCTCTCAGTGAAAAATTACAGGACGGTATTAAAGGTAAAAAACATGTTATCTGGGATTGGAATGGCACCCTGCTATCTGATGTTCAACACGCCGTTGATACTGTCAATTTTTTATTAATCGACCATGCCCTTCCTGTAATTGATAGCAACCAGTACCGTAAGCTTTTTGAATTCCCGGTGATTAATTATTATTCGACGTTAGGGTTTGATTTTCAGAAGGAGTCTTTTGAAAGTCTTTGTCATCGATTCGTTGAAAGATTTATGGCGGGGGTAAATCAGTTACCTTTGTATTCGGAAACTAAATCCGTTTTAATTTCACTGCACGGGCTAGGAATTCATCAATCCGTGCTGTCGGCAACCGATCAGGCCAATCTAAACGCTATGATTAAACATTTCCAGTTGTCTGCCTATTTCCGTTTTGTTTATGGCATCGATAATAAATTGGCTGGTTCAAAAATCCAGCGCGGTCGAGAACTGATTACGCAGTCGGGCTTTGATTTATCAGATACCGTTATTATCGGAGACACTTTACACGATTTGGAAGTTGCTAATGCATTAGGTGTCGATGCTGTTTTAATTTCGCATGGGCATCAATGCGGCACTCGACTGAAGCCGCACCATTCGAAAGTGATCGATGTATGATTCGAATTAATGAATGGATATTGGAAAAAATAAAATGAATATTTCGTATCGTTTAGCCAAACCCCAGGATTTAGATTTTTTGGTGGAATTAAGAGTATTGATGCAATTAGAAGTAAATGATTTCAGCGAAGCACAGGTGACGCCGAAATATCGCGACAGAATTCGTCAATATTTCAAATCGGCAATTGCCGAAAACCGCTATTTTGCCGCTGTGGCAGAAGACGGAGGACAAATTGTTGGCAATGCCGGAGTTTGTTTTTATGAAAAGCCGCCCAGTATTTCCGGCGGGTTCGGTAAGCAAGGATATGTTACAAACGTTTACACGATGAAATCGCTTCGCGGAAAAGGTATCGCAACACAGCTAATGAAAACCTTAAATCAACTGGCCGTTGACCAAAAGGCGGAAAAACTTCATCTAGGGGC
>JAYVAZ010000385.1:0-2456 GCA_043750675.1 Pseudobdellovibrionaceae bacterium
TTTTTGATGGTGTTTGCCATTTATGTAACGGTTTCGTCGATTTTTTAATTAAACTAGACCAAAGGCATTCCCTGCACTTTGCTCCACTTCAAGGACCTACCTCGAAGAAGTTGCTGCGTAGAGAATATACAGAAACCTTGGGTTCAGTAATATATTTGCGAGATGGGGAAACCTATACGGAAAGCACTGCCATCATATTAATTTTGGCAGAACTACACCCCTTGTTTAAAATACTTTATTTATTCTTACCTATACCCGAAAAATTTAGAAATCTGTTCTATCAATTGGTGGCCAAAAATAGATACAAATGGTTTGGAACCCGCGATTATTGCCGAATTCCAACCAAAGCCGAACGTGGCTATTTGTTAGAGTAAACGTAAAATAATCTGGTGATCCAAATGCCCAATTACATTTTTTTTTAAAAACTTATTTAACGCCGATGCCGTTAACGCTATTTTTTCGACCTTCGAATGTTCATTTAAAACAATACTCTTAGGCATCACCGGAATCTTATAGGCACGAAGTAATATTTTACGATTTCCGGCTAGACCCCGGACACTTGCAAAATAGGTTATCTTTTCCCGACTAACATACTCAAGCTCTTCTTCTAATTCCCGGGCCAATGCATTTTTAAAGAGTTCATTCTTTTCTACTTTGCCACCCGGAAACTCAAAAACGCCGTTTTCCTTTTTCTTAAAAAGCAAAACCGATTTCCCATTGGTAAATACACCGCAAACGACTTTAAGATACCTTGGTTGTTTGTCTTTCTTAGCCTTACGCATAGGTCCCATATTAATCTGATAAAATCGGGCCGGCAAGACAGGACTAAACTCTTCCTTTTGTTGCGTTTTACGTTTACCATTTTAGTATGAATGATACTTCGCCGTTTCTGATATTGCTTGGTGGCCTTGCCTTTTTCATGTACGGGATGACCCTAGCCAGCCAAGCTTTAGAAAAACTTCTTGCCACCCGCATTACCCAACTAATGAATAAATTATCTTCCAGCCAATTTCTAGCGATCGTAGTGGGTATCTCACTTACGACGTTGCTGCAAAGTTCTGGAGTCGTAACATCTATGCTGGTTGGCCTAGGAAGCGCGCAGGTCATTAGTTTGCAGCAAGTGATGGGTGTAATTATTGGCACCGCGATTGGTTCCACGCTAACCGTGCAATTAATCAGTTTTAATTTAAGTCACTATGCTTTACCGCTGTTTGTTTTTTCATTCGCTATTTATTTCATGTCTAAAAAATCGCAAGTAAAAAATGCGATGTTGGTGCTAATTGGTTTTGCATTGTTATTATACGGTATGGGAATGATTTCGCATTCTTCCCACTTTTATGCGGAAAACGAATTCGTTAAAAGTTATTTCAGCGGCATCCATGACAACCCTTATATTTCATTACTTATCGCGATGATATTCTGCGCCTTTGTACAAAGCAGCGCCGTAACCATTGGTCTGGCAATGGGTTTAGCGCAGGCGGGAGTGATTACTTTAAATGACGCTATTTATTGGGTTTACGGTGCTAACATTGGAACCACGTCAACTGCTCTCATTGCCGCTGCCGGCAGCAACTACATAGGCAAACAAGTTGCATGGGCCCATTTCTTTTATAAAACTTTCAGCGTTTTGATTTTTTTGATACCGCCGGTACACCAGTTATTAATGGATATCATTTCTTATTTTGATCCGACCTTAACCCGTGGAATTGCCAATGGACATTTGATCTTCAACTTAATTTCGGCTGCAGTCTTCTTCCCATTTATTTCAAAAGCCGCTGCAATGATTGAAAAAATATTTCCAAAGAATTTAAAAGATATCTTCGCTACTGAATTTTTAAGTCTTAATAACTACCAATCCTCAGCCCTCGCGGTTTCTTATGCGCAACGGGAAATTCAACGATGTGCCGACATTGTCTTAAGTATGATCTCTGATTCCGTTAAGCTGTTTGAAAAAGATAACCCCGCACTTATTCAGTCCATAAAAGATCGAGACAACAAGGTAGATTTCCTGTACCGGGAAACCAAAATGTTTTTACTGGATCATGCCAATAAATCGACGACGGCAGTTCACCAAAATATTATGAGTTTAATCATGTATATGAGCGATTTAGAACGCGCTGCCGATTCGATAGATATCAATTTGATCGCATTAGCTCTTAAAAAGAATGCGCTGAAATTAGAATTTTCGGACGAAGGCTGGGTAGAAATTCAGCAAATGCATGCCGAAGTAGTTAAAGTGGCTATGTTAGGAATCAACGCCTTTAATAATAAAGAAATGTGCGAACAGGCCATTTTACAAAAACGCGAACTGGCAAAAATTGAAATGCACTTCCGAGAACATCACGTCGAACGACTAAATCGCGGATTAAGAGAAACGATCAACACCAGTTCTATCCATTTAGATCTTCTCAGTGAATACAAAAGGATAGCCAGCCTACTTTGTTCACATGCTTATA
>JAYVAZ010000386.1:0-2190 GCA_043750675.1 Pseudobdellovibrionaceae bacterium
GGTTTACGTGAACCTTTTTTCCCAGAATCAGATTTTACTTTGTCGGAAAAACTGACTTCTTTTTTTATTTTGCCAGTATCCTTTTTTCCTGAGGAGTCAATGTCAGTCTCGGGCTGATTTTTTGCAGTTTTAATATTCTTAGAATCATCAACATTGCGATATAAATCTACAATCAATTTCGAAGGTTGATCGGTCAAATAATCAAAGGCTTCAAACTGTTCCGATTCCAAATAAATTCGCAATTTTGTTTTTCCGATAGCTGCGGGAATTATGTCCATTTTTGTTACAAAACTGTTTTTAAAATTTTTAAGTTTTATTAACTGCGTGTCTGACAATTGCGGGGCTTCGATTTCGTAGTAAAAAGCGCCTTTGTCTTTGCCTTTGGAAACTTCGTAATCCCAATTGGCCTGGCCAGCAAATTCTAAATGAAGAGTGTCGCCGATTTGCGATAACTGTAAGGAAATCTGTGCAGCAAGACTGAAGTCCATTGGAAAAAACCCAACAAACAAAAACAAACAAACCAGCCTTAAGTGAAGTACAAAATTATTATGAAGCATCGAATGTTTTCATTGCACAACAAATGCCATATTTCCCAAAAAGTAAATCCTGATTTAAAGCAACTGAACGTATTACAACTAGAGGAAAATATTTTTGTTGTCGAATTGTTGCGGTAATTCTGTCGCTTCAGTCAAGGCTCTGACACTGGACTAAATTCATATTAATTTTTTTGAAAAAATTCCGAAAATAACTATGCAATATCAACATCTTAAAGTTGGGAAACAAATTGAACCGCCGCCATTTCATTTCGAAAATATTTCTACTGCTTTTTCTCGCGCCACTTTGCGGTTGCGTTTCGGTTAAAATTGCATCTGATGGCCCCAAAAAATCGAAAGACATTTCCTTGGCAGCACCCTCTGTAGAGTTTGAAAACATCAAAACTGAAGGCGCCGATGTTACTTGGTTAAATAAAAAAAATGGCAACAGTATTTCCTATTATTCAGAGTGCAATTTATCAAATGATATCAGTTTGCAAAGCATTCAAAACGAATCCTTTTCAGCACTTAGTGAAGTGAATGTTACCAATACTCAAAATGCTATTTTCAATGAACGTGAATCCGTACAAACCGAAGCCGATGCTGCCATTGACGGCGTTCCCATAAAAATTTCCCTGTTAATTTTCAAAAAAAATGGCTGTAATTACACTTTGACTTATGCCGGAAGAAAAGAAAAATTCGCGCAGAATCTGTCCGAGTTTAAAAAATTCATCCAAGAATTTAGGGTCAACTGATGACTTCCCTAATTGTCGATCGATTTAATTCTGTCGTATTTTTTTTAGCAGACATTTATTTTTTGGCGTTTCAAGTTGCTAAGGAATTCATAGTCAAAAAAATTGAATGGAAACTAATTTTTGAACAGATCTATTTTATCGGCTCTAAATCCTTACCTCTCATTTTAATTACCGCGTTAAGCACCGGCATGGTTATGGCGCTGCAATTCGGTCAGGGCCTAGAAAAGTTTGGCGGACAACTTTACGTTCCCAAAATTGTATCCCTATCGATCATCCGCGAGATGGGTCCTGTTTTCACTAGCCTTATGTTAGCCGCGCGTGTTGGTGCTGGAATCGCTTCCGAGATTGGTTCGATGGTCGTGACTCAGCAGATTGATGCGATTCGTGCTTTGGGCACGTCACCGATTCGCAAAATTGTAATTCCTAGAGTGATCGCCTGCCTGGTTTGTTTACCAATGTTAGTCGCCATTGCCGACATCGTCGGAATTACTGGTGGTTTGATAGTTGGGGTTCACGAACTTAAATTGGATGCGCAGTTTTATTACATCAAAATTTTATCCACCATTAAGTTAGTAGATTATTTTTCCGGATTTGGAAAAACATTTTTCTTTTCTTTTTTTATTTCAATAACAGCTTGTTATTACGGTTTAAACGTTAAAGAAGGAACTAAGGAAGTCGGCATAGCGACCACAAAATCCGTTGTAATGGCCTCTATTTTGATTCTGGTGGGCGACTACTTTTTAACGAAGTTTTTTTGGATTATGGAAAAGTGGTTTTAATGGATTTAATTCAAGTCAAAAACTTCAGAAAAACCTTTGGTAAAAAAGTTGTCCATAGTGATGTGAATGTTTCTTTACAAGAAAACGAATGCCTGGGACTTATCGGCGGTTCCGGCACTGGTA
>JAYVAZ010000387.1:0-3557 GCA_043750675.1 Pseudobdellovibrionaceae bacterium
ACCAAAGGATATATCGAATTTCGTTACTCGAAGCCTAAAGAGGCTTGTGATTCATTTCAAAAGGCTCGTGATTTGTCGCCACAAGTACTCCATCAAAATATTCGCCTTCAGCAAGGCCTTTCCCTATGCTATATGCACCAAAAAAAGTATGATGCAGCACTAGAACAGATTGATCGCGGCCTCAATCTTATCCCTTCAGGGAGCTTTAAGAAAATCTCCATCGATCTTCAAATGATGAGAGCTGGGATTTCTTTAGAAAAGGGTGAAGCTGCAAAGGCCTGCGATCTGTTTCAACAGGCTCAGGAATTGATACCCGTATTGCTGGGCCAAAAAATTGCTATCTACAAGGGATTGGCGCGCTGTTATAAATCTCAAGATAAATTTGAAAAGGCCCTGGAGGAAATAGACAAAGCGCTAAAACTTCCTTTGGTGGATCACCAAAATGAAAGTGTCGACCTTCAGTTGGAAAGAGGTTGGATTTATTTAGCTAAAAGGGAGCCAGAAAAATCCTGTAGAATATTTCAAAAGGCTCGGGATTTGTTGCCTGTAGCACTGTACCAAAAAATAGATATTCATCAGGGATTTGCGAGTTGTTATCGGTCTCAGAATAAATTTGAAAAGGCTCTTGCGGAAATCGACGAAGCATTAAAACTTCCTTTGACGGATCTCAGAAAAGAAGAGATCGACCTTCATTTGGCAAGAGGTTGGATTTATTTAGAAAAAAGGGAGCCAGAAAAATCCTGTGGAATGTTTCAAAAGGCTCGGGATTTGTTGCCGGTAGCACTGTACCAAAAAATTAATATCCATAAGGGATTTGCGTACTGCTATAAAGCTCAGAATAAACTTGATAAGGCACTTGCAGAAATCGATGAAGTGGAAAAACTTCCTTTATCTGGATTCAATGATAATTTCGTAAACTTCTTAATAATGAAAGGACAGATTTCTACAATAAAAAGACAGCGCGGTAAATCTCAGAAATTTTTTAAGCAAGGGTTAATCGCAGCTAAAGACGATTCCCAAAGAGTTCAAATCTATTCCGAATTAGTTCAGTTATTTAGAAAAAAAGATGTCGGACAATCATTGAAGTACTACAAAAAGATATTAAGCATTGTCCCTGAGAATTCGGATGAATTTAAGAGATTCTCTCGACAATATTTTACTCTCAACCTGAGGCGTGAACTTAAAAAAACACTTAGTATTGAAAATATCAAAGATTTGCTGATGGAGGTTGAAAAGTATTCCAAAGTAAATGAAGACTTGATGTTAAACTACCAAGTGCAAGCGCTGTTTAGTCGTGCTTATCAAACTCTCGAAGCTCAATCTGAAAAGAATCAACCCAATATTTTCGGGAAGGACGATTCTTTTAATAGAAATTCTATTTTTTCTCATTTTTTTTGGGCCGGATTTTATCTTTACAAAAAGGACCTGTCTTCGGCCAAAAAGAGGTATAGAGAAATACTATCTCTTAATCCCGATTCTCCATCGGGGTATGGAGGCTTAGAAAACATTGCCATGTTAGAATCCGACAATTTAGGCCTATTAAATTATTATTCTAAGGCAAAGCGCTCGGTAGGAGACAACGGATATCGTTTTCTTCAAGGGCCACTTTACGTAGCCTATTCAAATGCAATGACCTCTGGCGATCCTGATAACGTCGCCTTGCAAGTGAAAATGATTGCCCCATTTGCCGCTGAATATAAAAATGTTCTTTATAGTGCCCTTGGCAGTGTTTACTTGAAAAACAATAGATTAGAGGAAGCAGAGGAGGCCTTCGAACAAGCATTGAATGACGAATCATCTACGGCGAACGCACACCGAAGTTGGCCTTATATGGGGCTTGCCGTAGTGGCAATCCAGCGTCGCAACACCGAACTTAGCGAAAAGTATTCGAAAATGGCTCTTTCGATTTCGGGCGATGAGGTCACCGATTTAGATAGACTCGCAAAAGCCTATGCAAAAATTGATATGCAAAAGGCAAAAGGATTTTATAAACAGATAGTGTCCATACGTTTGGATCAAAAAAAATGGGGAGACGCGCATGGAGACGAATCTGTTGACGACGGAGATGATCCCTACGCTCTTTCTGATGCTTATTTGCAGATTGGTAATATAGAGGCAGCCCTAGGAAATATCAGCGAGGCCAAAGCGAATTTTAACAAAGTACTTAAACTGGACGTTAAGGAGCACAAGGCATTGGTATCTGAAAAATTACTAACCTTAAATAAAATTAAACAGGATCTAAAAGTTAATAAGCCCTAGTTCAACCGTCGGTGGACCTGACACTGTTCGCTGTTTTTGTAGTTAAAGGAATTTCCTTAAAATTAAATAAACGTAAATTAAGATAGGAAATTGTAAAAAAATAATTAGCACAGATAAAACATTTTTTTTTAATCCATTAGCTTCCAATTTTTGGTAACAAAACATATTCTGAATTGCGAAATAATTAAAAACAAAAGGCAAAAATACGGTTGAGTATATGGAAAAAATAATTGCCTTTTTCAAATAGTTTGATTTTTTTCGGGCCAGATCTTCAATGATTTCAGGCTCTGCTAATTGCAGTTTTGGACCGTATAGGTGAATTTTTGCGCGGTCAAACTCGTTGGCGCTTACTAACAATTCGTAACGGCCGGCTTGGCCTCCTAGAATATGTGAGGTGTATTCTTTTGCGCCGCGAACGAAGGACTCAATTCCAAGGCTCCTAAGGCTACTTTCAGCGAATTCGGCTTCCATTCGGTCATTAAAAATTTTCAGGGTTTGCAAACGGCTCATAATATTAAGTGTATATTATTTCTAAACAATAGGAAAGGCGTGACCTTCATTACAGATTATGGCAATTCTGGTGGCGATGGAATCTTCAATTGTGCCTTCTCAAAATTTACAAACTGCGGTTGCGCCGAAAATGGATGTAGAGAGTCCTTTGGCGGTTAAAATTCGGAAGCAGATAGTTGCCGCCATTTCTGATTTCGAGATGATCAGTGAAGGCGATCGCGTAATGGTTTGCGTTTCTGGCGGTAAAGATTCAAGCATTTTGATGGTTCTGCTGAACGAGATCCGTAAGCGTGCACCTTACAATTATACTTTAGAAGCAGTGATGTTGGATCAAAAGCAGCCCGGGTTTAATGCTGATGCCTTCAAGGGCTGGGTAGAGGATCGCGGGATTAAATTAACGATTATCGAGCGTGATACTTACAGTATCGTTACCGAAAAAGTGCAGGAAAATAAAGTTTACTGTGCCTTATGTTCCCGCTTACGTCGGGGCATTTTATACGACTACGCAGTGGAAAAGGGTTTTACCAAGATCGCTTTAGGGCATCACCGTGATGACTTGGCCGAGACTTTGTTGCTGAATTTGTTTTACACGGGAAAACTATCCTCTATGCCGGCCAAATTAAAATCAGATGATGGGCGCAATATTTTAATTCGTCCATTAAGTTACGTCCCCGAGAAAGAAACTAAATAATTGTCTAAAGAATGGGCTTTCCCTATCATCCCTTGTAATTTGTGTGGCAGCCAAGAAGGCATGAAACGCCAAAAGATTAAGGGTCTGATTCGCGAGT
>JAYVAZ010000388.1:0-7361 GCA_043750675.1 Pseudobdellovibrionaceae bacterium
ACATCCACCAGACGACGAGTCAGATATCCTGAGTTCGCAGTTTTCAGAGCGGTATCGGCAAGACCTTTACGCGCGCAGTGAGTAGAGATGAAGTACTGAAGTACTGTGAGACCTTCACGGAAATTTGCCTGATCGGTGTTTCGATAATTTCGCCCGATGGTTTAGCCATCAGACCCCGCATTCCACCTAACTGACGAATCTGAGACGCAGAACCCCGCGCTCCTGAGTCAGCCATGATGAAGATTGGATTGAATGACGGAAGAATCATTTCTTTACCATCGATGATGAACTTTTGTTTTTCAATTTGGCCCATCATGTCTTTTGCCACTTTATCAGCGGTTTGAGCCCAAATATCCACAACCTTATTGTAACGTTCACCGTCGGTAATTAAACCTTCGTCGTACTGTTGCTGAATTTCACTGACTTGCTTTTCAGCGTCAGCAATAAATTTTCCTTTATTTTCTGGGATGATCATATCATCTACGCAAATCGACATACCAGCTGCAGTTGAATATTTGAAACCGTATTCCATGATTTTATCAGCAAGGATACAAGTTGCTTTCGCACCAGCCACACGGAAAGTACGATCGATCAAGTTCGCCAATTGTTTTTTGTTCATCACCATGTTCACATCTTCGAAAGGAACTTCCTTCGGAACGATGTCACTTAAGATCGCGCGACCAACCGTCGTCTCTCTTAATTTTCCATTGATACGAACTTTACAGCTTGCTTGAAGATCAACTAAACCTTCTTCATAGGCATAATTGGCTTCTTGAACTGAAGAGAAAATCTTTCCAGTACCTTTAGCGCCCGGACGACCACGAGTTAACCAGTACATACCCAACACGATATCTTGTGATGGATTAATGATTGGTTTTCCATTGGCAGGGCTAAGAATATTATTTGTAGACATCATCAAAACGCGAGCTTCCACTTGCGCTTCAATTGACAATGGAACGTGGACGGCCATTTGATCTCCGTCGAAATCCGCATTAAATGCCGTACAAACTAAAGGATGTAACTGAATCGCCTTACCTTCATGTAAAACCGGTTCGAAAGCTTGGATACCAAGTCTGTGTAAGGTTGGAGCACGATTTAATAAGACCGGATGCTCTTTTACTACGTCAGATAAAATATCCCAGACTTCTACCGTTTCCTGATCCACTAATTTCTTAGCTTGTTTGATTGTAGTAGCGAAACCTTTTTCTTCTAATTTGTTGTAAACGAAAGGTTTGAATAGCTCCAAAGCCATTTTCTTAGGAAGACCACACTGGTGCAATTTCAATGTTGGACCAACGGTGATCACCGAACGACCCGAGTAATCCACACGTTTTCCTAATAAATTCTGACGGAATCGACCCTGTTTACCTTTTAGCATGTCGCTTAATGAACGTAATGGACGTTTATTTGGACCGGTAAAAGTTTTTCCACGACGGCCGTTGTCTAACAACGCATCCACCGCTTCTTGTAACATACGTTTTTCATTTCGAATGATAATGTCAGGAGCATTTAACTCCTGAAGACGTTTCAAACGATTATTTCTGTTGATTACACGACGATATAAATCATTCAGATCCGAAGTCGCAAAACGACCACCATCCAAAGGAACTAATGGACGCAAATCAGGCGGAAGAACGGGAAGAGCTTCCAACATCATCCACTCTGGTTTGTTAATTGAGTTTTTAAATGCCTCAACTACCTTTAAACGCTTAGTTAATTTCTTAATCTGAGCATCTGACTTAGTTTCTTTAATATCAAGTCGAAGTTTTCTAGATAAAAACTCGCAATCGATTTTTCTTAATAATTCACGTACGGCTTCACCGCCCATGCCGGCTTTGAAGTTTGGACCGAAGTCATTCAGCGCGGCTTGATAAGCCTCTTCGCTTAAAACTTGAGCTTCTTCTAAAGTCGTTTCCATTGGGTCAATAACAATGTAGGCCTCACAATAAAGAACTTTTTCAACTTCTTTAAGGGAAAGATTTAAGATGTTACCAATACGACTTGGTAATGATCTTAAAAACCAAATATGAGCTACCGGCGTAGCCAATTCGATATGACCTAAACGTTCACGGCGAACCTTAGTTTGTGTAACTTCAACGCCACACTTTTCACAGATAACGCCACGGTATTTCATACGTTTGTACTTACCGCACAAACATTCGTAATCTTTAATTGGACCAAAAATTTTCGCACAGAACAAGCCATCTCGCTCAGGTTTGAAAGTACGATAATTAATAGTTTCTGGTTTTTTTACTTCGCCGAAAGACCATTCTCTAATCATTTCTGGAGAGGCCAAAGACACTCGCACAGAATCAAATGACAATGGATCTTTTGGTTTGTCGAAAAAGTTTAATAAATCTCTCAAATTACACCTCTATATAAATTAATGTGATTGCTCTGGAGTGCTGTCGTTAAATTCTTCAACACTTCCCTCTTCGTTCATTTCGTCTTCATCGTTAAGGATATCAGACTCAACTAGTTCAATGTTTAATGCTAAACTTTGAAGCTCTTTGACAAGAACGTTGAAAGATTCAGGTAATCCTGGCTCAAGAATGTTTTCACCTTTAACGATACTCTCGTACATACGAGTTCTTCCTGCCACGTCATCAGACTTAACAGTTAAGAATTCTTGTAATGAGTACGCAGCACCATATGCTTCGATTGCCCAAACTTCCATCTCTCCTAAACGCTGACCACCGAACTGGGCTTTACCACCCAGAGGCTGTTGCGATACTAGAGAATAAGGTCCGATAGACCGAGCGTGGATCTTTTCTTCCACTAAGTGATGTAGTTTCAACATGTACATGATTCCAACAGTAACCGGATTCTTAAATGGAATACCAGTACGTCCGTCGAATAGAATTTGCTGACCAGAAGGTGCTAATTGCGCACGAACCAATAGGTCCTTAACATCAGACTCTCTAGCTCCGTCAAATACAGGAGTTCCAACGTGCACACCATTTCTCATAGTGCGAACCATTTTCTTCAAGGAATCCTCATCTGACTTATCAAATTTTTCTGAAATTTCTTTATCTGCGAAGATGCCCTTCAATTCTGTTCGAACGGTTTCTGTATTCCAGTTATCTAAATGCGCTGAAATTTGTTTTCCTAAGTTATGTGCAGCCCAACCCAAATGAACTTCAAGAATTTGTCCGATGTTCATACGAGAAGGAACGCCCAGTGGATTTAACACCATATCAACAGCAGATCCGTCAGCAAGGTACGGCATGTCTTCAACAGGAAGTACTTTTGATACAACCCCTTTATTTCCATGTCGTCCGGCAAATTTATCACCGACTTGCAATTTACGTTTAATAGCGACGTAAACTTTAACCATTTTGATTACGCCTGGAGGTAATTCGTCACCTTTTCTTAAACGATCAATTTTTTCATTGAATACCATTTTAACTGCATCCAACTGATTTCTTGCGCCGTCTAATACTTTAGTAACTTGGAATTCTAATTCTTGTTCCAAAGGAATGTAAGTTAACAACTCGAATGGGATTGTTTCCAATTCCGCTGAAGTGATTTCTTGGCCTTTTGACAATAACTTTTGGCTACCATCTTCGTTCAATAAAACACCGTTTGTCTTTTTACCAACTAAGAATTCTTTTAATTTTCCAATAGCATTATTTTTAATAACGTTTTGTTCAACCGCTAAGTCTTTTTCCAATTTACGTTTTTTATCATCGATGATGGAAGCTAAACGTTCATCACGATCAGCACCTTCACGGCTGTAAACCTGTGCATCGATAACTGTTCCGTAAACACCAGACGGGACTCTTAATGAAGAATCTCTTACGTCTCCGGCCTTTTCACCAAAGATAGCGCGTAATAGTTTTTCCTCTGGAGATAGTTGAGTCTCACCTTTTGGTGTTACTTTACCAACTAAGATGTGTCCTGGTTTAACTTCCGCACCGATGCGGATAATTCCAGACAGATCTAGGTCTTTAAGACCTTCTTCGCCCACATTAGCGATATCACGTGTGATCTCTTCTTTTCCTAATTTAGTGTCTCGAGCGATACACTCGAACTCTTCAATGTGGATAGAAGTATAAGTATCATCTTTAATCAAACGTTCGCTGATCAAGATAGAATCCTCGAAGTTGTAACCTTGCCAAGGAGTGAAAGCCACTAGGATGTTTTGTCCTAAAGCCAACTCACCTAATTCAGTCGAAGGACCATCGGCAATAATATCACCTTTTGAAACTCTATCGCCAGTGGCAACGATTGGCTTTTGATTGAAACAAGTATTTTGATTGGTTCTTTGATATTTAGTTAAGTTGTAAATATCTACGTTAGCTCCAAGTTCTCCACCTTTTGCTAAACGGCGAACCACGATACGAGCTGCATCCACTTCTTCAACGATACCATCATTCAAGGCAACCACTGAAGTACCTGAGTCACGAGCAACTAAACGCTCCACACCAGTTCCTACCAGAGGAGCTCTTGATCGCAATAAAGGAACGGCTTGACGTTGCATGTTCGAACCCATCAAGGCTCGATTGGCATCATCATGCTCCAAGAAAGGGACTAAACTTGCTGCGATCGACACCAACTGACTTGGCGAAACGTCCATCAAACTTACTTTTTCCTTATCAACGATTTCGTACTCACCATTGATACGGCAAGTGACGTTATCTTGAGTGATTTCTTTTTTATCATCACGAGTTGCCTGAGCAATGTAATGATCCGACTCTTCTAAAGCCGACATGTAAGTAATTTCAGAAGAAACTTTTGCAGCTTCTACTCTTCTATATGGAGTCTCGATGAAACCATAGTGATTGATACGAGCATAAGTCGCTAAAGAGGCGATCAAACCGATATTTGGTCCCTCTGGAGTTTCGATTGGGCAAATACGGCCGTAATGCGTAGGATGTACGTCACGTACTTCGAATCCAGCGCGATCACGAGTTAAACCGCCGGGTCCAAGCGCCGATAATCGACGTTTGTGAGTGATCTCTGACAATGGATTTGTTTGATCCATGAACTGAGATAACTGCGAAGAACCGAAAAATTCTTTTACTACAGCGTTTACTGGTTTTGCGTTGATCAAATCGTGCGGCATCATTGTTTCAACATCTTGCAAACTCATACGTTCGCGAATGGCGCGTTCCATACGAACCAAACCAATACGATATTGATTTTCTAACAACTCACCCACAGAACGAACACGACGATTACCTAAGTGATCGATATCATCTACTACGCCACGACCATTTTTAAGATCGATCAAAGTTTTAATTGTAGAGATAATATCTTTTTTAGTTAAAGTTCTGTGCTCGGGAGGACATTCTTCCATAGGCGTATTGAACTTATGATTGATCTTGATACGACCAACTTCAGATAAGTCATAAGTCTCTGGATCAAAGAATAAACGATTAAAGAAATTAGTAGCGGCATCTAACGTTGGTGGTTCACCAGGACGTAAATGCTGATAAATTTTTAACAAAGCTTCTTCTTTGTTACTTACTTTATCGACTAATAATGTATTTCTTAAATAAGGTCCCACTGACATTCCATCAAAGAAAATCAAGAAGAAGCTGTCGATTCCGGCATCCAAAGCTAATTGAGTATTTTGCTTTGTAAGCTCCATATTCGCATCAGCAATGATTTCACCAGTTGATTCATCGATCAACGGTTTTGCTAAAATTTTACCCTCTAAATCTTGAGCGGTAACTTCGATTTCTTTTAGTTCAATCTGTTGAACCTTCTTAACGATCGCACGGGTAATACGGCGACCAGCTTTAACAATCACTTCGCCCGTTTTAGGGTCAAGGATGTCAACGATGGATTTTTGACCAGACATTCTTTCGATATCTAGTTTTCGGAATAATTTTTTTCCTTTTACATAAACTTCATCTAAATCGTAGAAAAAATCCAAAAGTTGTTCGGTATTGTAGCCTAATGCTTTTAATAAAATGGTCACAGGGAATTTTCTGCGACGATCAATACGAACGTGGATAAGATCTTTTTGGTCAAATTCAGCATCTAACCAAGATCCACGATAGGGAATTACACGCGCAGAGTAAATTAATTTACCGCTAGCATTGTTTTTACCACCATCATGATCAAAGAACACACCCGGAGAACGATGTAACTGACTGACGACAACGCGCTCGGTACCATTAATAATAAATGAACCGTTTGCTGTCATTAATGGGATTTCACCCAAGTAAACTTCTTGCTCTTTAACATCGCGAATAGATCGCGCTTCGGTTTCTTCATCGACGTCAAAAACGATCAAACGAAGAGTCACTTTTACCGGAGCAGCGAAGGTCATGCCTCTTTGACGGCACTCATCTACATCATATTTTGCTGGCTCTAGAGTATAAGAAACAAATTCTAAGCTTGAAGTGTTGTTGAAGTCAGAAATTGGAAATACGGATTTAAATACACCCTGTAATCCCGTGTCTGGACGACGATCCTGATCCATATCTTTATGCAAAAAGTTTTCATATGAACTTTTTTGCAATTCGATAAGATTTGGAATGTCGATAACTTGTTTATTTTTCGCAAAAGATTTGCGTATTCGGATATTGGACGCTGTGATCGGAGTCGTTCCCATTAATTCTCCTGTTAATTTTTTCGGACATACACTGAAATCAGAACTCTTGGGTACGGAGGCAGTTCTTAAACCTCACAGCTGATTGTTTTTTAAGGGTATAAAAAAATCAAAAACCAAGTGCTCCCTCCAAGAAGAGAGCACTAAGATAATATTCATTGCACCTCAGGTGCAAAATCAAATGAAAATTATTTAACTTCCACTTTCGCGCCAGCAGCTTCCAAAGCTTTTCTGATTTTCTCAGCATCGTCTTTAGTTGCGCCTTCTTTAACAGTTTTAGGAGCGCCTTCTACAAGGGCTTTTGCTTCCGCAAGACCTAAACCAGTTACAGCACGTACTTCTTTAATAACGTTGATTTTGTTTGCACCAGCGTCTTTTAAGATTACGTCAAAAGCAGTTTTTTCTTCTACAGGTGCACCACCAGCAGCGCCACCAGCCATCATAACTGGAGCAGCAGCAGAAACGCCCCACTTCTCTTCTAACATTTTTACTAATTCTGCGATTTATAGAACTGTCTTACCAGAAAGTTCAGATACCAATTGATCGTTTGTTAATGCCATTTTTAAAATCTCCTATAATTAATTCGTTAAATATTAAGCTTGAGCGGGTGCCGTGTCGGCTCCACCCTCTTGTTGTTTTTTTACATAAGCGTCTAAGCAACGTGCCAACTTTGCAGCTGGAGCATTGAATGTAGCTAATAACTGAGCACGTAATTGATCTTTACCAGGTAATGTAGCGATGAACTTGATTTTTCCCTCATCAAGTCTTTCGCCATCCATTATACCAGACTTAATTT
>JAYVAZ010000389.1:0-3516 GCA_043750675.1 Pseudobdellovibrionaceae bacterium
CTCTTTGGGCTGACAACTCGAACAAAGGTCGTTGGATCCATCTTCCAATGAAAATGGAAAATGGCGAACTAAAACGGCAAACCGTTGCTTTTGATGCAACCAATTTGAAATTTATTTTGCCGGACAATACCCGTTTTTACAAAAGTTTCTACCGAGCGATCAATTTACCAAACGGAAAAATACGGATGCGCCGAATGGAAACTCGAATTATTGTGACTCGAACTCCTTCGGAAAAAACTTTATTTGGAACTTATCAGTGGGATGAAAGTGAACAGGTCGCGACCCTAGTCGAAACCCCTTACCGTGATGGAACTCCCTGGAAAGATTTGGTTTTAGATGTCACCGTTGATGAAATCAAAAACAAAGTTCGTCCGTACCCCATCCCAGGCCGCCAGCGCTGTATTGATTGCCACATGGGTAGCCCAAGCGGAAATTTTGTTTTGGGTTTTGATCCTTTGCAAATTAATAAACGGCCACTAGGAGGCGCTGGGCGAATAGAAATTCCTCAAACAAATGACTTGGATCAAGTCGATCGATTTTTAGCGTATGGATTATTTTCGGGATTTACTTCAAAAGATCAGTTACCAGTTTTAGAAAATTCGGGAACGATAGCACCCAGGAATATTCATGAAATACGCGCGCAAGGTTACATGATTGGGAATTGTTATCATTGTCACAATCCTAAAGGGTTGGCATTCACCAAAGAAAATGGAATTCAGCTGGCGATGGGTCCCGGGGACATTTACGCGTTCAATACCCAACAAAAAAGCGTTGAAATAACTACAAGGCGATTAGTTCACCAAAATGGCGAATTAGATAGTTCGCAGATTTGGCGTAAAATTTTCGATCCTCCGATCGCGCAAGGGATGATGAGCCAAATGCCAATGAATACACCGGGTTCGCCGGACTGCAAGGCACTTACATTAATCGGAAAATGGATTCGTTCGTTTGAAAGTGAAGAAGCGGCTGATTTATGGGAGCCCACTTGCAAAAAAGAAAATCCATTTTTGTGGATTGATACGGATTTTACCTGGGTCAAATCGGAAAAGTACACCCCACGGCGAGACGATTGGGATGATGCTAAAAATGGTTTGACCGAGAAATATCGACAACTGGAACTAGTTCCCGAATTAGAAGAGGCAATCAAGAAGAACTTTGCTGTAGGCTACTGGGTTAAGAAGCCGGTCTGTAAGTTTCCAACGGTTGAATTGCCGGTCGAAGATCAGCGCCCGTGGATGTTGAAACCCGACGGAAAACCGAAGCGGCCCTTTGGTGAAGTTTATTACACAACACCAGGGTCGTTCTTTTTCCGGAATACTTGTATGAAATGCCATGGTCCAAACGCTGATGGAAATACTTCCTTGGCGAAAGGAATTTTAAATTGGTCGGGTGGAAGTGTTCGAGTTGCCAATTTAATTGAAGGACTATTTGGAAATAAAAATGAAAATATGAAGGTGTTCCAGAAAAACGAAAAAAACTTTGCCGGAAATTACCTGATTTGGATGGCGATGGAAGGTACCCGAGTTAAGTTCCCGCCAGAAGTCGCTTCAACTATGGGAAAACATGGCGGGCAAATGTTAAATGGAATTCGCGAAAAGTGCATTAATCAAATTTCCCCGGAAAAACCTTCGTCTCCGATTTTTTACGAACACGAAGTTTTTAATAAGGTCTGTTTTATGAATAATTTATCTCCAGGAGATCCTGACCTGGCGTATGACGGCGGTACGAATAAACCACTTCATCCAGAAAAGGTTGAACAGTGGGCGGACCGGGCAGCCTGGAATGCGGGCTGGGCGATTTTTGAGTTCTTAAAAACGGCTTCATCTAGTGGTACTTGGATCCCGGGTAATGATCAGTGCGAAGTAGTTTGGCCCAAAAGTGTAACGCCCTAACGGTGATTGAAAAACGCCCGAGGCAGGAGAGTTTATGACAAACAGAATGTGCATTTTTTTAAGTACGATAATCCTAGGTCTGTCCTCTACAGGGTTAGCGATGAAGTTGGATCCCGAAAAGGGGAGCGCCCAGTTTTTAGCAATTGGCCGTCCAGCGGCTATTAAGATATTGGGTACGGCGAAAGGTCCTAGTGGAGAATTGCAAATACGGAAAAGTGGCAACGAGTTTGTTATTAATGGTGAAGCCGTCATCGACATGGATACTTTTGATACCGGTATCGGTATGCGGGACCAGCATATGAAAGAAAAATATCTTGAAACTGGCAAATCTAAAAATGCGGTTTTGAAAATTGAAAATTTGAAAGTGCCAAAAGAACTTTTTTCGAATGGTGAAGAACAGAAGTTTGCTGCCAAGTTGCTTTTGCATGGAGTTGAAAAACCTGTCGAAGTTTCGATGAATGTGTCCGGAAAAGATGGAGTTTTCACTTCGGAGTCACATTTTCAAATAAAAATCTCGGATTACGCCATTCAAATTCCAACTTTTTCTGGGATAACGGTTGCGGATCTGGTGAATGTGACAGTACAAATTCCAATAGCCGAGGCCGAACTAAAATGAATCTGAATTCCGTGAACTTTATAGTCATCGCTATCTGCAGTATTTTTATTTCCTGCAATTACAATCACATCAAATCGGGCGCCGCTGGCGAAGGCTCGAAATCTTTGATGAAGCTGGAGTCTTTGGATTTTATCAAAGAAAAAAACGAGGTTATTGCACCCAGGTGTTTAGGTTGCCACGCAACGATTACGGGAAATAAAGGCGGCGTAAATTTAGAATCATACGCTAACGTTCGAAAGTACATCACTCGAATCACATTTCGCACCTTAGAAAAGCAGGATATGCCTCCGGCTGGACCGCTGTCGACGGCTGAATATAATTTTCTGAAGGCTTGGATTGATTTGGGTGCTCCGGAGTTTGCTAGCGAGGCCACTGCGCAAGTTACCGACTTACAGGTGGGTCCTACGGACTGGAAAAAAATTCGTGAAAAGGTATTAGGGCCGAAGTGCATTGACTGTCATCAGCAACCCAATCCGCTGGGGAAATTTGATGTTACTTCGCTGACTGAGGTCAGGGCAAATGCGAAACTCATTTTTGATCGGGTTATTATTAAACAAGACATGCCGGTTGCGCCTTATCCGACCTTATCTCCCACCGAAAGAAAAATTCTACTTCACTGGTTTGATTTGGGAATGCCAGAATGATCTTTTGCAGACTGATTTTTGCTGTTTTAGCGTTGGTTAGTCTAAAGGTTTTCGCCTTCCCAGAAATGGTTCGTCATGGCTACATGAACTGTACGGCTTGTCACACCAGCTTAGTGGGTGGAAATTTGCTGAATCCTTATGGAAAATCGTTATCGAAAGATTTACTTTCGGAGAAATCCTCAGCCGAAGTGGATCCACTTTTAAATCCATTTCCAAATCATAAATGGCTGCAGTTTGGCGGCGATGTTCGGCTACTTCAAACTTTTCGTGAGTCGGAAGCGGCATCGCAAGGTCGATTTATTGTGATGCAAGTCGAAGCCGGAATTTTTGCTCAGATAAACGATAAATGGAATGCTTTTTTAGC
>JAYVAZ010000390.1:0-7011 GCA_043750675.1 Pseudobdellovibrionaceae bacterium
CCCGTCGGAATATTGAAATAAAATATATACCAGAGACGACTTTAAAGCCCCCAAAACAGCGTCAACCGAAAAATATTTCGACGCAGATTTTTCTTGAAATCAAAGTGGGCATTTTAGCAATGTTCAAAAATACTTGCAGCTAGTCGATCCAAAATTCAAGGATCTCTATCCAAACAAAAAAACTGCAGCAGGGTTGCCAACATCAAGAAAATCAACAAAAGACGGAGTAAAAGTTGCCGGCCCGTATCTTCTTCTTAGAGGCGAAATTGCTTCCATTAACCAAAATTATAAAAATACAGCCGAATTTATTCGAACTCACCAATGTAATTCAAATCAACAAGACACAAGTGTTAGTGAAAATAGTGGACAAACATAATAGTCTAAAAATTCTGAATCTCTGAAATTATATTCGCTACTCGAAATATTTGTCAGTCCCAATGAATGCGCTTCGCAAGTCAATTATAATTTTAATTTTGCTCACCAAAGAAAATTCGACCTTTTCTTCAAAAACTTTAAAGGCAAATTTTTTGGAGCGCTAGCCGATAGGGTTAACTGCACCAAAAAACTTAGATCGAATTAATCAACTGCCGAACGAAAGTGTGCGATAACAATGGATACCCAGTTGTAAAGATAGGGTCAGCGGTTTTACAACAGTTCACGATCAATAATGTAGAGTTTCTATACCCAATATGAGTAGGCTCCATAGTAAAGATTTCAAATTGCCATAGAAAAAAATTCAAATTTTAAAATCAAATAACCGCATTATTAAAAAGGTGCTATTGGTTTTGCATAAATCATAACACCTTTACTTAAGAGGAGACCTCCCATGAGCAAAATCTTAACTATTCTATTGCTTTCAATAGCTTTCAGCGCAAAGGCCGAAGTGAAAACTAAAATTGATGCTGTTAGCAACCTTTCCTTTGATGGCAAATCTCTAGAGGTTGAATATAAAATAGGTGGAGGCTGCCAACCGCACACTCCCCAGTTTGATCTAATTGTTGAGCCTTCTGCAAGTTTCAATACCGTCAACCTACGTGTTGAATTATATGACGTGAGTCCTGAATTTGACCCTTGCGAAGCCTTCTTAACAGTAAAGGGATCCGTGAATTTGCAGAATAAAGTTAAAGAATTAGAGAAAACACTTGATACAAATGTCTATTACGGCGAATTTTTATTACCAAAACTGCAGGTTTATACCTATGACATATTTTAATTGTGTGATCTTAATTAGTTAAATTCTCATTTCAAAAAAGGATGCGATAATTACTTTTTAAAGATTGACCGTCCATTCAACCAACTTAACGAGCCCATTGTTAAGCGTGCAGAACCAAATCATTTATTGCCACCATTTGATCAAATCAATAGCGCACTTTCTTAAAATGCCATCAAGATAAAAGCGGCAATATTGAAAATAAAAGCCATCGTAACTGCGGTTTTCTGATGTCCTTTTTGTAGATCGGCGGCGTCCCGCATTCCGGAGGAAAGCACTTCATTCCCCAAGGAAGAAATCTTATCTTCATTTTGAAGCAAATCCCTTAACCGCGCGATCTCTTTTGGGAATCTGACTAGACTGCCTTCTTGAAAATCGCTGACTTTGGTCATCTTATTAATTTTTAGCAGAAACATCTGATCTTTAATATCCACCACTTCTCCCTCAGCAACTACAGTCACCTTCATGGAGTCATTAAGAACAGCATCTTTACTGTCAGTTGTAACCTGCACCCACTGCCCTAGATCTCCGTTTTGAATTTGGTTGGCCGTGCCGGCAAATACCCAGGCAAAATGTTGACCATCCTTTTCAAAAGTCGTCTGTGACAATTTGTCATTGGTTAAAACAAATCCTTGGTAAGGAAAGGCTGCCATAAATCCGACTATAAGATTTTTACTGGCTTTGACAATTTGATCTTGGATCGGAATAACCGGATGTAAATTTACTTCTTGCGCCCACAAAGTGTAGCCACTTTCAGCCTCGTATGCGTACATTTTAAGAACGCGATCTTCCAAAAAGGAAGTAATCAAAATTTGTGCATCCAAAATTTTTCCCAAAATAATTACGTCTGCCGGTTTCAGATTTTTGCGCGGCTGAAAGACACCTCGATTAATCATAAATCGGCGACTAGCCACCAACAATTTTTGATCTTTGGTTAATGCTTCCCGCATTTGCCACCAGGCATCTTCTTGTTGATTTTGTGCTATTTCAGCAACGGGAAAAACCACGGCCCTACGTAAAAGAGTCACTTCGTATCCGGCAAACGAAAAAAGGGGAATTAAAACGATTAGAAATGCAAAAATGAAACGCATAATCCATTGTGAGCCGGTAACTGACTTAATTCAAATTTTTAGGATTTCTTAGGTCTTCAGTCCAGTTGGAAACTCAATCCAAACCTGTTTTTTAGGGAATCCAGCGGGACGTTTTTCATTTTTGCCCTGCGACTTCAGGTAGCCAACAAAGGCACAAACAAAAGCCTCAAATGCATGATTATTTTCAATCATTGATTTTTTATCTTGTTCATAGATAAACAAATTAAATTTTTCAGCTAGGGCCTCGATAAAAATTTTACGACTGACATCTCCACCGTTGGAATGACGATGAAACTTTATGTGACTTTTCGAAATACGAAGCATTTGTCCTAATCGCCAAACTGCCAATTTTGGAAAAACTTCGATACAATCTTGATCTAATCTTCTTTGTAAAAATACGGCGCGGGCCGTTAGTGGCGCACTGTTGGAACCTAAAGCATGGTGAATTTCAAATGTCTCTTCCAATTCATTTGCGATGTATGCTTCCGTGCACCTTTGGGTATAAGGGGTAAACATCTTTTTAGGTTTTTTCTTCATGTTTATCTTGGCGTACAGTTGGCGCATCCATTTCATCTCGTCTTCACCGCATAGTTCGTACCCAGGACATTTTAGTTGGCAGGTAATACAAGTAGGTAGCGAAAGAGGAACATCGAAAGCAACGGTCTTCAAATCGGTTTTAAACTGGTTAATCATCTCGATAATTTTTAAATCCGCAGAAATCATTTCTTCTGTTTTAATTTTTTCGATCAGTTTACTTAGAAAAATCTTTTTTTGGTCGGGATAGTATTCGACTAATGCTAGGCAAGCCTTGTCAGACTTACCTCCGGACAGGGAAACGCCGATAAATTTATCGGAAACAGTTTTAGACGAGTTTACGTCAGCGGTTGCACGGGTCTTGCGCTGAGAACTTGGAATCCGTTTTTCTGACATTGCTCAGCCACCCTTTCTCTTTTCTCTGCAGGAACCCATAGAAGCACGCAGCCACCGCCACCTGCTCCACATATTTTAACAGCCTCTGCCCCTGCTTTCAAAGAAAGATCTTTCAATTTTTCAATTTCTGGGCTGGAAAAGGCTGGAGCCAATCGTATTCGCTGTGCGTACTCTTTTTGAAACAGTTCGGGGATTTTATCCCATTGATTCTTCTCACAAACAAGGGCCGTTTCAACAGCGATCTCTTTTAACTTGAAAAGAGCATCCATCGTTTCATGGTTTTTCCCGATAGCATTTTTTAATACTTCAAAGTTGTTAAGACCAGAATGATGAGCTTTGCCTGTATAGACAAGCATAAAACACTTTTCCAGTTCGGAACCGACAATTGGCAACACTCGCTGCGTAATTTCTTTCTGATTGTAATTGAGAATATTAAGTCCACCGCTGTAGGCTGGATAATAGTCCTGCGTTCCGGTAGGTGTGTTTAGCACCTGAGATTCGATATTATGTGCCCAATACACACATTGATGCGAATCGGAAAACCGGTACTCCTGCAGCTTTGCAAATGCCTTCAGTAAACTAACAATTAAACTGCTACTGCCACCAAGGCCCCCTCCAACGGGACTTCCCGATCGAGTCGTTAATTTGAAACCCACATCTGGCTTCCAAAACGAAACCTGCCTTTGCAATAGCGCCAACCCCGAGTTTTTATCGTTCAAACACTCGGCCAAACTGGCATATTCCTTTTTGCTATTCAGATCTTCCGATATTAAATGAATCTGAGGCCCTTCTAGAACTTCAATTTCAACTTCAGTGTAGATATCGATTGCCACATTAACGGTTTTTGCCTCTTCCACAAAATTATATAAAGGCCACAGGTCTAAGGTTCCTCCGGCTAAATCTACTCGTGTTGGGGATTTAATTTTAATTTTTTGCATATACCGGTATCTTAGCAAAAAAGACTTAGGTTTTAGTAGTCAAATTTTACTTCTTTGGAGTGCTTGCTGGCGGTGGCTCGGAAAATACCTGCTCCCATTGTAATTTGTCGATGGCCGCCTTATCCAAAGTAAAATACTGCTGATAGGTAGAGACCTTAGCGACCTCATCTGAAAGCGACAATACAAGAACCGTTTCTTGTTTACTATTTTTTAAAGTTATGACTTTCTGCGGATTAAAATTTCCGGGTTTCACAACCAAAAAATCCTTTACTTCTAATTTCGAAATCTCGGAGATCAACTGCGGAATTTTTTCTTGATTTAAACTTTGCTTCACATCGTCCATTAGGACCCATTTAGTACTATCCTTATTTAAGTGTGCTTTTTTTACTGGGCTATCAAAATCAACTCGCGTAATCGTTGCCGGATCAAACTTGAACATTTCTGAACGATCCCGAAAGGAATCTTTGTTACGAGCTTTTAAATCCGTCCAATCTTGATTATTCACTTTTAAAACAAAAAAAGGCTCGTTGGTTTTTAGCAAGGCTACTTTGTTGCTTTCCGCGAATTCAGCAACCCAAGGTTTGGCTTCCTTAAAATTTAAAGTAATAGAAAATAAAACTTTATTAAATCCCCACTTCAATAACTGGCCGGAATCGGGTTTACCTTCAGCAACATACTCATCAACCCTATTTGTATTTAACTTCGAAAGAAATTCGCGAACCCGATTTTGATCAACCTTATTTCCACTATCCGTAAATACCCAGTTAGATCCGTCTTTTTTAAAACCAAAAACTTCATTTGCAGAATTTTTTATTTGAATCGTTTCGACACCGGCTAAAGAATTTCTAAACCATCTTTTATCGCGGAATTCGATAGGTTTTTTATCGACGATGATTTGCCACATATTTGAAGCGGTAAAAACCGTTTTCGCGCCCTGTTCTTTAACATACCATTCACCCTGAAAATTTTTTTTGGTTCCGACCAGCCAGGTTTTACTTTCGCCACTATTCGTTTTTAACTGAATAGATCCGAAGGGTTTATCTAAACCAAAAACGGCAAGATCCTTGGCCCGATTTTCGGTCAGCACTTGAATATTTTTTTCATTCAACAATTCTTCTAAAAAACCTTCCACATCTTCTGGATTGGCTTCATCAACAACTGGCGACAATATTTTCCAGCCGTCTTTGTCTTTACTTAGTTTTAGAATTTTTTCGTCTTTAACAAAACTTACTTCGCTGATTTGATCCTTTTTAAATGGAACAATAATAGCAGCCTCTAATTTTTTCTGTTCTATTTTTTCTTCATTGTAATAATCAAAGATGGCATATCCACCGATAATTAGCACGGCAGCTAGAAGATACTTCATTAAGCATGCCTCCTCTTAAACCACAGAACTCCGCTGGTAACCAAAAAGAAAATAGGCATGGGAATTAAGAAGAAAAACAAAAACATAATCCATTGACCTTCGGTAATATCCATTTGGGTTACTGAAACTTCTTTTGGAATGATACTAATCAAATTTTCATCTTTGGAAAGGTAGGCCATTGTATTCAAAGCCAAGTCGCGGTTCAGATTTTGATAAAGAAGTTGATTCGTCATTACTTCCGTATCCCCTAATACCACGAAACGAGCCTGCATCGTTATCGATTTGGGGTCTTGACCCGCAGGAACCTTCGTAGTTCCAACCATTCCAACGACGAAAGGACCCTTAACACCTTCTTTTTTAAATTCCTTTTCATCATAACCATAAGAAGCTTCGCCGACTTTTAAAAAGTCGACCCAGGTTAGCATTTCACTGGTTGGATTACTGTGCAAAGCGGCTGGTAAACGCATAATGATTGCCTGGTTCTTACCGAATGGTTGGGTAATTTGATGGCCAGCACTAAAATCGGTAACCGTAGTTGCGCTGGGATTTAACACTTTCCCCAACGCGGTATCCATTATCGTTACTACATAGTTATTTTTAATTTCCAAACCCGTTTGTTTAAATAACTCCGTCAAACCAAGAGATTGTTTACCCTCTAAAGCCAGAACCAAAGAGCCACCAGATTTTAAAAATTCAACCAACGCTTTATCTTCGAAATCCATAAAAGATTGGGTTGGACCGGCAATGACAACTAAATCCGCATCTTTCGGGATTTGCGGCGACTGCATTAACGGAAGCGTTTTTATCACGTAACGATTACCTTCCAGCAGTTGTTTTAGAACGCCTAAACCTTCGGAGGTGGTAGGGTCTTCCAGATCACGCTCACCGTGCCCTACGGTAAAATAAATCGTTTTATCTTTATCACGGGTTACTTTAACAAAAGCACCGGTTAGTTCTTGTTCATCAATTCTTTCAATGCGACTGGTTCTTCCTTTGTAGTCAACAAAGACTATTCCCGAAGCTTTCGTAATTCCATATTTTTCAGTCAGATCGGGACGTTCATTAACTTCAACAAATTCTAATTTTACAAAAGGCGTTTGATCCTGGTACTTTTTTATCAGCTCCGTAAATGCCTTTCTATTTTCATCAACACCCTTATCACCTTCTTTATAAAAATAAATAACCTTACAATCTTCGGTAAAACTTTTAACGATTTTAACCGACTGATCAGAAAGAGTATTCACTTTGGTAGCGGAAAAATCGTAAGTCTTATACTTTCGTGCACCCAGGAAGTTTACAGCGATTACCAAAAGTAAAGTAAGGAAGATAACTGACCCCATACTCATACCTTTTTTGGTAGTTTTCATCGAAAGAAAGTCGGAATAAAATGCACGGTCTTTCCAAATAGCGATCCCAACAAACAAAATAAATAAACCAATAGGAATCCACAGAAAGGGAACCCAAGTTCCGATCAGG
>JAYVAZ010000391.1:0-22379 GCA_043750675.1 Pseudobdellovibrionaceae bacterium
ATCTAGTTCAGTAAAAATTCCTGCATAAGTTACGATATTGCCTTCAGGGTTTATCTTTTTATAGTCAAGATCGGCTTTGGAAGTTTTGAAACTTCTTAATCCTTTTTTAAAACCACAGGCCGCAATAGCACTGCGATCAATCAGTTCTGGCGGTTGCGTGTCTTGGAAGTCTTTGGAAATTTTGACCATTAGGTCGTACTGTCCTGCCAAAGGCCTGCCATCAACTACGGTTAGCAAAATATCTTTTTCTTGGGCTGACATAACATCGGTCGCGAAATCGTTTGATTTTTTGCGGAACAAATTAAAATCTGCAATGTAGTTTGATTTTATGTAACCTACTACCGTATCCATGTTTAATGCTTTGGCCGCATTCAACGTGGCAAAATCAAAAATCATTGAGTCTGAAATATTTCCGATGCGAAATTTTTTTACGTACTGACTGGCTAATTTCATTTCATCTAACATGTGTTTACTGCCGGTAATTGTCCAATCTGGTCCCATTGCGATGTTTACGTGGTTTTCCACCATCTTTTGCACGTCCATTGTTTCACTGTATAGAAGTAGATTCGAAAATGGCGACCAAACAACGGAAACTCCGTTAGCACCAAGATCTTTGATATCATCGTCTGTCATTCCAACCGCATGAATCAATACCATTCCGGCTTTATTCAATTTGTACTTTTTTAAGTACTGATATTCTAAAAGATTGTACGGATCTAAACGCGCGCCTTCAGATAAATGTGTGATAATACCCATTCGTTGATTGTTTGCTAGATATAACATTGCTCGTGAACGAATGTAATATTCGAAATCAGTTATGTAAGATTTAATAGGCGGAGCAAAGATCATTACCGAAGTAGTTTTTAGGTAATTGTAGGCGTTGTCATTTTTTACTAGGTTTTCCCGGGTTACCGCCGGCTCGGCTTTAACGGATGCTAAATAGCCTCCCGGTTTATTATCTTTTTGTTCACCAAATATCCAAGTCACTAATTCGGCAAATTTAACGTCTGCCTTTGCGGCTGGAACTTTTAAGGAGTTCACCATTAAATCGGTAATCTCCTTTTTTAAAACTTGAAGGTCTTCAACCGAATTTTGTGAATCAGTTAAATTGAATGAATTACCAACAGTTAATAATAAGGCATTTTTTAAAGTTCGATTTTGGTTTACGAAAAGGTCGTACCAATCCAATATTTTATTGGATTCCATAAAGCTAAGAAGTGCTAAATCATAATCGCCATTAAATTTTAGCATTTCAGGATTTAAACTATGAACCGGCTTCATCACTTCCGGTAATATGAAATCAGTTAAACCCATAGCGCGCATGTTTTTTTTGTATTCATCTGGGATCTCGACATTTTTCACCCCAAAATTTAAAGCACAATCGCGATCACCACCGATACCTTGTACAGCGCTGGCCCCACCAAAAAGAGCTTTTAATTCGGCATAACGAACCGCTGTACATATGGAAGGTAACGGAACAGCACGCATATTAAAACTTCCCGCGTCTTTGTACGTAGGGAATTTATCGCGCCACTCGTAACGATTCATAAATTGGCCTTTAGCCTGCGACCACAATGGCAAAATATTATACTTCAAATGATTGTGCATATCGATGAAAGCGGGAGCGATCCATGCATTGGACTCATAGACAATGCCTTTAGGTTTTTTAGTTAAGACATTCTTAATAATTTTATTTTCAATTTGAAGATACACTTTTTGATTTGGATTTTCCTTAAGGAATCCAGATACAAAATAGGGTTTCTGTACCGAGTCCGGAACTTTCAACGCATTCGTATCGGATTCGCTTTTGTTTGCCGAGTCATCACCCGTTGCGGGTGCTTCGGAACTTAAATCATAGCCGCCAGAGGGGGTTTGATTGGTTTGGAAAAAATAGAAGCACAACAGCAGAACGGTAAGTATAAAAAAGAGATTTTGTTTTTTGGTTTTCATTCTCTTATTTTTACTTTTTTTCATGCAAAAGAAATGTCCAGATTTGGTTATCGGTTACAATCTGGACTATTAAATATTTTTTGGTCTAGGTAACATGTGAGAGTCTAAATAAACGAGGAGTTTTATTAATGAGTCATAAAAAAATTTCGGTATCTATTTTAACCGTAGTTGCGACAGTTCTTAGTAGCTGTACTTCTACTCCTACGCATACACCAAGTAGTCCTGCGGCGATGTCTGCACCTGATATGAAGCCCGAGACAACGACCGGTTCCAATTGGCGAGAACCCGCGGGTTTGCAGGCTAATGACCCACGTCGCGGAAGTCCTGGGATGTTTGATCCAGGTCCCGCGAAGGATTCAGGATGGGCCGAGTTATTTGGCCAGGCTCCTAATTACCGTGGCATCGGTATTGAAGTTAAAAAAATTCAAGCCGAAAAAGGCGAATTGTCTGATGAAGAAAATAATAATGACGAAAAATTTCGTTGGATGATGGGACCAATGTGGTACCGCGGCCGTTTGGCACCCAATCAAGTAAAAGTTTTCGTTGTGGGCCAAGAAGGGGCGCAAGATGAAAATGTAACTAATCGCGCATTCACCGGTTCGACTGGAACGAAAACACAAAATTTCATTAATCATTTAGGTGTTTATAGCAGCTATGTTTTTATGAACACTTATGTTTATACAATCAATGGTCAACGGGCAACCACTTCTCCAACTTACTTATGGATGGAACAGGATTTAGATTCTCCCATCGTAAAATATCGACATAAATTATTTAATCACATGGCCGAAACTAACAAAGATACGCTTGCGGTGATTCTTGGGGTTGGTGGTGGGGGTCAATCCAGTGTAGTAACTTGGATTAATTCAAATGGTGGAAAATGTTCTGTCTACAATGAAATTGCAAGTTGCGATACTTCTGGCGTAGAAAAAAAGTTTGGATTGAAAAAGAAACTTTTAGTTTTAGGTGTTCCACATCCAGGTGGCGCAAATCCTAATAACGGCGGAGAAGAAGCGTTAAAAAATATCATACGTGGATTTAGTGCTGCGGCTCAAAAGGCGGCGGTAAGAATTAAGAAAGATCCAAATTGGTTACCGGTTGATACTTGGTTGGATGCGGCCGGCGTGAAGCAAACAATGAAACGTGGCAATTTAGATGCTGAATATAAATACCAAAATGCGCCAGTGCCTTATATGGATTTCGCATACGGCACTAACTGGAGAATGGGCGCAGCGGGAACTTCATCAAATAGAAGAGGAGCGGCTCACATTCAGATTTTTTCGCAAGATGGTCAGTATAATCCTCCACAAAATCTTTTCACTTACCAACCGGAATATATGCCTGACGTAGTAGAAGATAAGAACGATCCGATTCCAGCCATGGGCGCTTTAGACCTTCCTTATGAATCAGTAAAATATGATCCCAAAAATCCAAAAGCGATTTTAGAGTATGACTACGGTCCTTGTGGACAGGCAGTAAACGTATGTCCATTATCATTGGCACTCCAAGGCCAAGGAAAAAACAAATGGCCGGATTTCGCAAAATTAGGAGTTACTTCACATTGGTCATTTGGTAATGGACCAATCTACCGTGGCCGCGCCCAGGGGGCTAAGTTAATTATCTTAGCGGATCAGACTTCACACGATGACATGTTTTCTGCTCGCGCTTTAACAGGTACAGCAGGCCAAAAATTGCAGGCTTTCATCAATGCTTCAGGTGTAGGTAGCAATTATATAATTGTTCGTACGGTACCAGTGGATACTTTAGATTTAAGTACAGCTGATCGACTAAAAATAGTTAAGGATCCCAAAGTCACTGCGGTTAGAAATGAAATTCTTTCCAACATTATCGCAGTAGGTGATGTAAAGGCGATTGTTACTATGGGTCCAACCGCAAAATATGCGCTAAAAGATTTTTCGACAAAAGTTCCTTACTTCGATATTCATTCTCCTGACCAAGGATATGATTATGTAAGTGATTGGAATAAGACCTTGGATACTTTAGGATCAATTGCGGGACTTCCCGTTAAGGATGTTGAAGGAGAATTGGCTAATATTCCTAGAAATGATTTACCAATCCACACAAGATGGTGGATGGGAACAGCAGGAGACCGCGGCAGTCGTCCAATAAATAATGAGTCGGGAAAACCTGACCCAAATCATTACAGAATTTCGGCTCCGAATTGGGTTAATAAATTAAAACCTTTACGCTACGAAGAAAAATTAGAAATCGGCAACAACCACATTGAGGCCGCTGAGGATGCTCCAGATCCTTCTGACAATAATTAAGGGTGAAGTTGAAAACTTTCTGGCCAAGTAACAGGTTGGCCTGAAGTGATTTTCATCATTCGATCTAAAGATGTGAATGCCTGAAGCCTTAAATCTTCAGGCATTTTTATTTCCGGCCTACTGGTCATTAACGCTTTTTCAATTTTTTCTAAATTATTCAATTTCATATAGGGACAATCATTGCATGCGCAGGACTTATCCTCAACCGGGGCTTGAATCAACTGCACATCGGGTCGTTTCTTTTTCATCTGATGAAAAATTCCGGTTTCGGTGGCTACTATAAATTTTTTGTTAGGATTTTTTTCCACTTCTTCTAACAAACGGGAGGTCGAACCAATGACCTGAGCATACTGCAAAACAGTTTCATCACATTCTGGATGCGCAATAATAGTAGCGTCCGGATTTGCGGAAATAACTTCAAACAGCCTTTTAGCTGAAAATAAAGCATGTACTTCGCATTCACCCTGCCAGTTAATAAAAGGACGATTCAATTTTTTCGAAAGGTAATTTCCTAAATGTCGATCCGGACCGAACAGAATGCGACGATCTTTGGGAATAGAATTTATGATTTGTTCGGCATTGCTGGAAGTAATGATCACGTCCGAAATGGCTTTAACTTTTGCGCTTGAATTAATATAGGTAACTGCAATTCCGTCTGGATATCGCTGGCGCCATTTTAGATATTCATCATAAGGGGCGCCACTAACTAATGAACATCCGGCATTTAAATCAGGAACCAAAACGGTCTTCTTTGGGTTAAGAATTTTCACACTTTCAGCCATAAAAACGACGCCGGCCAAAAGAATAATATCGGCATTCACTTGTTGTCCCATTTTTGCCAGGTAAAAACTATCTCCAACGTAGTCAGCGATGTCCTGAATATCCCCTGTTTCATAATAGTGGGCCAAAATTACAGCGTTTTTTTCTTTTTTTAGTTTATTAATTCTATCTACGATTGTTAATTCCATGCTCAGCTTGTATGCCTTAAGGTTAAAAAAAGAAAGTCCTTTGCTTTGCGTAAGAAATAAGAAGATAATTAGATAACATCAAACCCAGTTGGGGTTATGTATTATTAAGCATTTGAGGGAGGTTTTATGAAGGTATTAGCTTTATTGACGATCATTTTCGGACTTAATGCATTTGCAATAAATGAACGTACTGGCGGCCTAAAACAAACAGTGGTGCCACCTCAGTCACCGATTAAGTTGTGGGTTAACAACGAGTCCGTCCTTCAAATATTTCCGGCGCAATCTTGCCTACAGCAAGTCGGCCAAGCTTCTATTGATATGCCGATGATTCCAGAAAATCAATTTTCCATTTCCGACATTAATATTAAATGGGATTCAATTGATAATGGTTTGGATATTTCCTTATTCAAAGTCACTCTTAAAGATCCAAGTTTAGAAAATGGCGAATACAACTGTGTGATAGCTGGTGAAGAATTAAGAGCCTGCGCCGGTTATGATGTAAACCACATTCCTTTTCAATTAGACCAAACATTTAGTCTTCCGTTGAAATGTGGTGAAGTGAAATTTGCTTCAAACAGCGCCGAAAACAATACCCCTAAGATTTTAAAAGGTAATTTGAGAATGGTAGCATACCAAACTTGTAATGACGGTTGTGCCAATCGTGTTACGGTAGATACCGAATTTAAAGTAAATGTAATCCCGCATATTAAATAAATTTTAATTAGGTCTTTTCATAATCAAGGATGATCAAATGAAAAAGTATTTTGTCGTATTTCTATTTCTTTTAGGCTGTCAAACCCAAAGCGTATTGGTTAATATTGATCGGACTCCCAGCGCGCAGCAGATGCAGGGCCTTAGTTTGGTAGCTTCGGTTTCCGCATCCACTCCCTATGTAAATAAAATCGAAAGTGATCAAGATTTTGAATCAATCAGTGTAGACAGCAAAGGTTTAGTTTCTTCTGGAAAAGCCACCAAATTCGTTATTGATAATCGTGACCCGCAAAATCCTAAAATTTATTTTATGAATAGCAATTTTAAAAATGGTGAAGATACGCCAGAGTATGTTCAGTTTCATATGTACTTTACGCAAAAATTTCTAAATTGGACCGGTAAGCCCGAACAATTCAATGCGATTACTTATTTTGTTAACGGTATTGATAAGAAGAAATTTATCGCGGGAACAATTCAGTCGTATTCGATCAATCAGGATGAAAAATCAAAACCAATTTACGGAGTCCAGTTTTATCCGCAAGATTTAATCAACGAAGAAACCATTTTTCATGCGATGAAAATCGTTAAAAATAATGTTTCCTTAGGCAAACCATTATCTTTTATTGCGTACGGCTCACAACAAACAGTTAATCACGTAAGAGCTGATTTAATTCATTTAGAAATTGCCGATTATTCGATTTCTCAACTACTGGCTTCGCAAAGTTCGATTTCTATGAATGAAGGAGAAGCTTGGGGTTACATTCGATGGCAACCCAAGGCTAACCAAAATTCAAACTATTTAGAAATTCCGGTTTTTAATGAAATTCCTTTGGATTTGTCGGTTGTTGCCGGAGTTATTACAACTCAAGTACAGAACCCGGGTTCGCATATTAATTTAAAATCCAAAGAACGTGGGACGCCAAATGTTATTGTTTTAAATAAAGAACTTATTAGCCAGTTGGAATCACTGAAGGATCAACCAGTACATTTAAGCGTTACTTTTAATTCGTACAGCGTAGAAAAAATTGAAGGTGCTAATGGCAAAACCGCGGATCAAATTGTTAACGAAAAAAATCAGCAAAAATTAGGAACTGAATGGTTTCGCCTTAATAAAATTCTCCCACGTGAAGCCGTTTGGTTTGATAATATGTGCCCTACTAGTGAAGCCAGTTGCCTTACGGAAAGTTCCAACTACGGTGGTAAGTCAGCTAAACTAGGGTTCTTGTCGCATAAAAATGTTTTAGGTGAAAAAGGAGTCTTTGCGACTAAATTTAAAATTCCTTATCGCCTGACCCCATATGGATTTGCAATTCCGTTACAATATTACGTAAACTTTGTAAAAAATAATCCTGAGTTGAACAAATTACTGACTCAGTTTATTCAAAATGAAAAAGCGGGCCTTTTTAGTCCCACGGAACGTGCTCAGCAAGTGGAGCGCATTCAAGCCCTCTTCCATCATGGTAAAATTCCAGCGGCCGATTTCCAGAAGGAAATCACTTTGGTTAAAAAAATGATTGCCGATGTTCAAGCCAAATATGGTGTGACCTTAAAAAAATTCAAAGTGCGATCAAGCGCCAATGTTGAAGATATGCCGGGATTTGACGGTGCCGGGTTACATTCTAGTTTCACCGCGACAGTAAAAGACTTGGAAACAGATTATTTAAATTGCGAGGAAGTTGCTGACACCGAAGGCGGGACCGACGGAGGCGAGGTAGGGACAAAAACCGACATGAAGCCGGGAAACATGGCTTGTGCGATCAAAGGTGTGTACGCCAGTTTATGGAATTTACGAGCCGTAGAAGAACGTAGTTACCGCCGCATTGATCACGAAACGGCCGGCATGGCTTTAGCGATGCATGTAAACTACAATTTTCAAAAAGATAAAGGATTAGTCGAAACTGCCAACTCGGTTATCTTAACTCGAGTACTAAATACCGAAGCGGTGTATGGCTACAGCTTGAATATCCAGCAGGGAGAAAACCTGGTTACCAATCCAGAACCCGGCACCACTTCTGAGTACACGTTGGCTACCTTTTTGGATCAAAAAGAAATTCCTCAATTTACCATCTTACAAAAAGCGATTCCAGTAAAAGGCCAACCCGAGTTATCCGGTTTTGTCTTAGATCCAGCACGAATGAATTTAAGCGTGGATATCGCTCGCCATTTAGAAATGAGATATTGTAAGGCAAATAAAAGTTATTATAAGAACGACTGTTATTACGTTTTTTCTGACACCAAAAAACCTAAATCTTTGGATATGGAAATTAAGTATCTTGGAACTGATCAGCTAATGGTTAAACAAATGCGAGAATTCGGCGGCCATTAAGTCGTTTAAAAGAAGGAAATCAGAAGTGCAAAATTTAAAATTTTTTTTGATATTGCTAGCAATGGGATTTTTTTTAAACTCGTGTTCGCATCAGCCTTTGAAACGAGCAATTAATTCAGATCAAAATTCTCCCGGCACGGATTTTATTGAGCTGCTAGCCAGCAAGGACAGAGGAATAGTAACAGACCCTAGTCATGAGACCCAGATTCTTTATACCGGGGAAAGGACTCAAAAGGCGGCTTTGCTTATTCACGGATTGCATGAATCACCATCGTATATGAAGGGGCTGGCAAAATTTTATAAAGACGAAGGATACAATGTGGTTTCATTGCGTTTGCCGGGTCATATGACTAAAGATCGAGACGGATTAAATAGGGTAAAATTTAACGAATGGGTAGAGGCTGCGGAGAACGGATACCAAGCAGCCAAAAGCATGGGAAACGAAGTTGAAATTGCCGGTTATTCGACAGGCGGAACTTTGGCCGTCTACCTAGCTTTGGAGCATCCAGATGATGTCAAAAAAATTGTGATGATTGCTCCTGCCTTAGCTCTTAGTAATTTTGTTTTCTTTTCTACATTGACCTTAGGGCAAGGAAGCATTGATTCAGGAAAAATATGTAAGACCGTAGACAGCAAAGGATTTCTTTGCCGGGCTTTGCAGATCACAGATGAACAAATTAAACCTATGTTAAAAGAAGGACTGGTGGCCTCACCTTCGGCGGGTTTTCAGGTGCAAAAACTAATACAATTTATAAATGACAAATTTGGTGAAAAAAGACTTTCAAGCGATGAACAAGGAATGTCTGCCGATGATGGATATTATAAAAAGTTAGAAGAGGTTTATTTAAAGTTAACAATTCCGATTTTAATGGTGAATTCAGAAGCCGACAAAGTAGTTAACTGGAAATTTAACAATGCATTTGCGGAGCATTATCCGGGTCGCAAGGAAGTCATTCTCTATAAAAAAGCTGAAAAAATTAATCATATTATGATTAACAAGTCTTCGTTGGACCACTTTAAATCAGATCCTTCAATCTCTAATCCTTACTTTGATGAAATATTTGCAGCTATTAGAAGACTATAAGAGCGAACGGAGTGCGGGTCAGTTTTGGTAGACGAGAATTGAGTTAAAGAGAAGCGCCACCTTTTATAATATTAATATTGGATATGGAAATAGATTTGAAGGATTCGCCGACACCGCGACCTGCGCTAGCAATGGCTTCAAACTCGGGGGCCAAAAAATAATTAACATGCTTGCGCACTTGTCGGATCGGCGAAATTTAATTCGTTCATTATAATTTTAATGCGTTCAAAACTCGGCCAGTCAATTTTGGCAATAATTCTGTACCCAGCTGCAAAAGTAAGGGTCCTAATAAAAGTCCCGGCAACCCGAATACGAAAATGGCACCGATGATACCGATCAATGCTATGATCGGATGCGTTCCCGCTTCTTTGCTAGAAACCACGTAAGGCTTAATTATATTATCGATACTACCTGCGATAACTGTAACAACTAATAAACCAATTCCATTTCCTGAATTGCCCATGATAAAAGCTGCAACCGCCAATAAAAAGCTCATCGGAGCGGCTCCAATTACTGGGATGAATGATAAAGTAAATGTGATTACAAATATTAAGAAGAATTCATGAAAGCCAAAAATGGATGCACCAATTGCCACGATCATCGCTTGCAATAACCCAATCAGAAACGTCGAGATCAATACCACATAACAGTTGCGCTGAATGCTGGCGATAATTTGTTCTAATTCACCAATTGGGAGAATCTGCATTTCCATAAAGAAATTTTTGATCTTGTTGGTACGTGGAACAATGACCATAAGGATTCCAAAAAATACCAGAATCGACAAACCCATCGCGGGAACTCCGGCTAAGAATTCAGTCGTCTTATTCACGACTATAGGAGAAACTTTAGAAATAATTTCGTCTTTTGTAGGAAAGATATCTTTATCTAAATTCAAAATACTTATCGCATCTATCGCCCATACGTAGACTTTGTCCCACAACGTATCCAAACTTTGGAAAAGTTGTGAATTTTTTGTCCCATCGGCGGTAAACGATTGCAGAATACGAGTTACTTTAACGCCGACCAAAACCAATGGAAGAAGTAGAAATACAAAGCCAAAAAAAAGAAGAAAAACCGGAAATAATTTTTTATTCCAATGGTGCAATCCAATTCGCTTCCGTATTGGTTCTAAAGCAAACGCAAAAAATACAGCAAGAAGCATGGGCACAAAAAACGGCATAAAAATGATAATAAAAGGGATTGCTAAAGAAAAATAAACCAAAACTCTGACGGTATTTTGTCGATCTATTATATTTTTAATCATAAATTCGCCTCATTTTTATAGTGAAGCGCCACCCTTAAGAATATTAATAATGGACATAGAAATAGATTTGAAAGATTCACCTACACCTCGGCCCTCGCTGGCAGTGGCTTCAAATTCAGGAGCATTAAAATAATTTACGTGTGTACGTAGATCTTTCAATGTTGCTGCATTAGGAAGGTCTCTTTTGTTGTACTGAATAACTAAAGGAACTTCGCGGATCGACATTCCTTGGGCTTCTAAGTTCTTTTCTAGATTTCGCATAGATTCAATATTTTCTTCCATACGTTCTGCTTGCGAATCAGCAACAAAAACAATTCCGTCTAAACCTTTAAGAATTAATTTTCGGCTGGCATCATATACAACCTGACCAGGAACTGAATATAAATGAAACCTAGTTTTAAAACCGCGAATTTCACCAACGTGCATGGGTAAGAAATCAAAAAATAATGTTCGTTCGATATCGGTATTCACTGCAACCAATTTGGATTCTTGGTCAGACGCCGTTTGCTGGTAAACCCACTGCATATTTGTGGTTTTACCGCCTAAAGAAGGACCATAGTAAACTAACTTACAATGAATCTCTTTGGCGTTATAATTGATAAAGGACATTTATTACAGCTCCACTCGGTTATCTAAAGCACGCCCCATGGTTCGATCATCTACGTAGTCGATGTCTCCTCCAATAGGTATACCATGAGCAATCCGACTTAATTTGATGTTCTTGCCTTGTAATAATTTTGCAAGATAAAGCACCGTGGTGTCACCTTCTAAATCAGCATCTAAGGCAAGAATGATCTCTTTTATAGCTGGGGTTTCACCCTTAACACCTTTTTCGATTTTATAGAGAAGTTCTTGGATCTTTAAATCTTGCGGTCCAATGCCTTCTAAAGGCGAAATAACTCCATGTAAAACATGGTATTTGCCCCGGAAAGCACCCGAAGATTCAATTCGCATAATATCAGAGGGTTCTTCCACCAAACATAAAACATCTTGATGTCGGGAAGGATCTTTACAGAAACGACAGATGTTTTGATCGGTGTAATTAAAACACTCCGTACAAAAATGAACTGTGGTTTTCACATCCGTTAAAGCCTGCTTCAATTTTTCAGAATACTCGTTGGGAGCTCTTAACAAATAGTAAGCCAAACGCTGGGCCGATTTTGGACCAATGCTGGGTAGCTTGGAAAGTTCGTGCACTAATCTTTCAAGAGCAGGGATTTGCAACATAGTTTTTTAAGACATTCCTGGAATGTTAATTCCACCAGTAATTTTTTCCATCTCTTTGGCAGAAGTGTCTTTAGCTGTCTTTAAAGCTTCGTTAGCTGCAGCAATAACTAAATCTTGCAACATTTCAACATCGCCCGACTTCATTACGTCAGGTGTGATAATTACAGATTTCAAAAGATTTTCTCCAGAAACCGTAACTTTAATGGCTCCGCCACCAGCAGCACCTTCATAAGTTCGTGTAGCCAATTCTTCTTGCATCTTTTTCATACGACTTTGCATTTGATTGGCTTGCTTCATCAATTGCGCCATTCCGCCCGGCATACCCTTCATACTTACTCCTTCTGTTCGCATGTCTGCGAACTTTCTCTTAAAATTCTTGCCTCACTGAGGCCTTGTTTTGTCTAGCCTTGGTGGCTGCCGAAGCTCAGCTATGTCTAGCTTCGCCTTTCGGCTGCCCCTGGGCTTTTCCCCTTCGGGAATTACTTAATACTTTTAACTTGAGCTTTAAAAACCGCGGTCGCCATTTTTACTTTGGGATGTTCCGCTATTTGTTGAGCCAAATCTTTCTCTTTTTTATCTTCTTTTTGTTGGCCTAGAACCTTTGCTGAAACAGCGTTATCGGGTTCTGCGCCAAACTTAATATCAAAAGCATAGCCAGCTCCGTAAAACTGTTCAACAGCGGTTTGTATTTTTTTACGCAGAGCTGTGTCAGCTAACTGATCTTTAAGGAAGAAAAGTTTATTCGGTAAAGCTAACTCAATCTTTTTTTGATTCAAACCTAAAAACGGAAGTGGTTCGATCGTCGCTCCCAACAAAGCATCACGATCTTTTAGAAATCCGACAAAGTCATACCAGTCTTCAGAGGGATTTTTGCCCATAGTTTTAGCATCAATATTTGACCGGGTAATAGTTTCGGACTTATGGGCCTCGGGCAAAATGGGCTTGGTCGTAGGATGGCGATCTGGCGATTCCATAGTTGTGGTAACTGCTGCCCGAGTTTGCGAAGCAACAGTGTTAGCATTATTATTACTGCCAATGGGAATTGTTTTCGGAGCCGCTTTTTGTTGGAGGTGATTAGCCGTGTGATCTGCCGCCTGACCAGATAATAAATTTTTTAATTCTACAATTCTAGGTGCACAAGCCATTCTTAATAAAAGCATTTCAAAAACTAAGGTCGGCTCACCCGATCTAGATATGTCGGTTACGCCTTTTAAGGTCATATCGAAAAGAAGATGAAGATCTTCTTCGGTTACTGACGCCGAGAGGTCCTGTAAAAAATGAATTTCTGTTTCGGGTAAGTCAACAACCAGGCCGACTTTTTCCAGCTCTTCATCTTTAGCCGAAATTTTGATCATTAGGGTATCACGTAAAACTTGTAAAAGAGCCTTAGTGAATAGAAGCGGTTCAATGCCCTTAGTGGTTAACTTACGAATAATTGATAAAACCAAAGAGAGATCTCTTCCGATCAAAGCGGCCAAAACCTCTAGTAGTAAAGTTTGATCTGATAATCCAAGAAGTTCGATTACTTTTTCTTTACTGAGTTTGCCATTTGAAAACGTAATCAATTGATCCAGAAGACTAATAGAATCGCGCATACTGCCGTCACCTAAACGCGCCAGCATCCACAAAGCATCTTCTTCTACTTCCACCTTTTCTTTTGCACAAATTGATTTCAGTAGCGCGGCGGATTCGCGGGTAGGAATTCTTCTGAAGTCATATCTTTGGCAACGAGACAAAATAGTTGCGGGAATCTTATGAACTTCAGTCGTCGCTAAAATAAAAACGACATGACTAGGTGGTTCTTCCAACGTTTTCAATAAAGCATTAAATGCTGAAGTCGATAACATATGAACTTCATCGATGATGTAGACTTTGTATTTTCCAGAAGAGGGCATTATCGCAACGCCATCACGCAATTCGCGGATAGCATCCACACCGTTATTAGAGGCTCCATCGATTTCGATAACGTCAATACTTCGGCTGTGGCCAATTTCTTCGCAGATATCGCACTGATTGCACGGAATAAAATCAACAGCATTAGGACAACGTAAACTTTTAGCAATGATTCTTGCTGTTGTTGTTTTTCCTGTTCCGCGTGGCCCAGTTAGTAATAAAGCATGATGTAAACGATTGGACTTTAAAGCATTTAATAAAGTTTGCGAAACATGATTTTGGCCAATCAGTTCGTCGAACTTTTGCGGTCTAAATTTTCTGGCGATCACTTGATAAGACATACGTCCTCGTTGAATTCAGAAAAAAGGCCAGGCACCCCATATCACATAGTTTCTTAGGTACCGTTGCTCCCTTTCGGGCCTAGCGGGCTTATTAAAAAAGCTATTGTATGGGACCCGACCAAAGGTCAGATGTATAGGCTAAATGGGTCTTTTGCGACACATTAAATGATGCGTTATCGATTCTTTCCAGCGGCGTACGTTTTCCGCAGGGCATTTCGAATATTTGTTAAAATGTCTGTCGTTACACCACAAAAATAGAAATGGTTAAGGTGCTGACCTTTAAAACCCGTGTGCTCTTCGGTTTTATAACAACGAGCCAAAACTGACCCATTTACATTCATGTCAGTTCCAAACGCCTTTGAATAAAGCAAAAGGAGCTCACCTACTTTAAAAGGGATTACGGTTCGTACCTTACAATCAAATTCACTGAGTTCTTCGATATGGCCCGGTTTCGCAACATCGGCATGTTGGCTGAGTTGAAGAGAATAAACTTGGCGGATGTCACTGCTTCTTTTTCCAGTCGAATACATACTGATTTTTTCGATAATCAGCGGCTTGTCCGGTGGATTTACGATGTAATCTATGTAACCGGACTCTAAGTACTTTAAAACTTTTAAGGGCTCTTTTTCATCGCCGACTAAAATAAGAGGAACATCATTTAAAGGAAATTTTTTCTTAAAAAAAGCCGCCCAATCAGGAACCGGGGGAGGAACTAAAACTTGTTCAACGACGATCACATCAAATTTGATGTTAACCATGGCTTCTTCAAACTTTTTTTCCTCGAGGATTTGAGTATAAGTATGAACTTCGTTCGCATCTTCTTTTCGACTTTTGAAAAAAGATTCTAGGATTACTCTAATTCGATCGTCTTTTCCGTAATATGCTATGGCTGCCATTGTTATAGTATGGTTAATTTGACGATGTTGAGCAATGTTAATTTCTTGTAAATAATAGTTTCGAAAATTTTAATCGACTATTTTCCAAGCAATTTTCTCTAGAGCTTCTGTTTCATCGACCCAATAATTATAGGTATTAAAATAATTAAACGTTTTTTTAAAAAAAGGATCATTCCAGCGACGGGCAATCCAAGAAGCATAATTGATAATCCGCAAGCCCTGTAGCAGGGGGACTAAGGGCCATTGTTCGGTAGGAAATTCGCGAAATTCTGAATAACCAGTAACAAAATCTTCGCGCTCTTCAACTGAATCTAGGTCGGCAAAAAGCATCCAGAAATCTTGAATTGACGGGCCATTCAAACAATCATCAAAATCCAAAATAGAAAACTGACTTTGACTGTTCATTAACAGATTTCCACGATGGCAGTCCCCATGAATTCGAATGAAATCAGTTGTGGGAAGTTTCTCATCCAAATGATCGATAATTTTAACAGCTGCATCTTCATAGCGATCTCGGACTTCGCCTGATACCAAACCCATATTTAATTCCAAGTTTTCCCAAGCCGAATAGGGGGTCAAGGCAATTTGTGGCCGATAAGTAAATTTCTTGGCTGCCCCAACATTGTGCAATTTAGCCAGAAGTTGTCCGATCCGTTTTCGATCTTGCGGAAAAAATTCTTGTGGCAGACGACCTTTCACCTTGGGAAAGACAGTAAAATAAACATCATTTATCTTTTGAACAGGATTTAAAGTAGGAACAGCGGGAATTTCGTTTTTAATCAGCTCGGTCAAAAAGCTATGCTCTTCGTCTAAGGCTTCTTTACTCCAGCGTAAAGGCCGATAGAATTTTAATATCACGTGGTTGGGATCTAAGAAAATATTTTCGCTGTTTTGAAGTTCAGGGGGAAGAGTTTTTTTAAGGTCCACGGGTGATTCTAATTTTAAATCGAAGACTCGGTTTTCATAAGAATTCAGTTGGGTGAATTCACCGGTGGGTACGTATCCACTGATTTCGGCAGCCAACATTACTGATTCGGGATCGATATTATAAAAGAGATCTTTTTTATCGTTTATCATTAATTTTTTCGAGCCATGATACAAAGATCATTGCGTAAACCCAAGAAGTCGCCAGTTAAAGTATTTGCCGGCGTGTATTCAGGCGGTTTTTTCCCGCCGTATTTTGCTTCTAATGAAGAACCGATAAAATGCGAATTAAAAAAGTAAAAATAAGTACTCTTTAACTTTGCTTCAGGTTTTTCTTTCAGTTGATTATAGGTTTTGTTGATCAAAACCCACAGTTCTTCGCTGCTTTTAGGACTATTAGGATTTAGAACGCCGCTAAGTTCTGAGTTGATCGGGCACAACATAGCCTTTCTTTGGGCGACATCATACCCTCCAAAAGAAGATCGAAATTGTTGCGGCTTAAAAAGTACACTTTCTGGTAATGGAGTTGTGTTGTCCCCCGGTGTTTTAAATTCAGCAGCCTGGCTTCCCGTCGAATTCATCCGATTTAAGATAACCTGCGCTATCGTTTTCACCAGCGCATCTATATTTTCATTTTGGATGCATTTGGGGCCTGCAGCCATCGTTTCAGCGAAAATCAGGCGTTTCGCCATTTCGTCAACGCCTATTTTTTTTTCGAGATACAAATTATGAATCTTTTTTTCAGGCAATTCAGCGCCATTGATTTCGGGGGAGTCCAAACAAGCAATGTCACAAATGGTTTTTTGCGCCAACTGGCTGGAATGCGAAACTGATTGGCTGCCGGAAGGGATTTTTTCGCAGGTTTTCGCTGCTACAGCCAGTTTCCCGACTAGCAGAATGGGGACGAAAAGGCCAATTAGGACGATCTTTTTATTCAAATTTCTAGTGTATATGCGCATGATTTTTCGTCCTAAATAATTAAGACAACTGTAAAGGCCAATTTTGGCTGTGTCAAAAAGATAGACAGTTTTCTGAAAGCCAGTTCTTGTACAATGCTTATGACCGCTTCGTTAAATCAGCACTTGCGCCGTTCTTCTTGCAATACCTTATATCGAATACATTAATTTTTAACGGAGGACCTTATGTTTTCTAAGAAAACAGTTTTATCATTAATCAGCGTTTATGCGTGTGCCGGTCTAATTGTAGCCTGTGCAAAGAAAAACGAAAATTCAACTTCAAAAGCACGTAGTGCTAGATCTGATGGCACTACAGCCGGCAACCGAGCTAAAGAAGCTCCTCCCGAAAAAACAAAAGTAAAAGAAGCCACGGCCGTATGTAAAAAAGAGAAAGCCGGAAAAGCACGAAATGAATGTATTAAAACTAAAACTGCAGAAGCTAAAGAAGCCGCAGAATTGGAAGCTAAAAAGAAGGCCGGAGAGGAATCTGAAGAAGGTTCTGATAAAAAAGTAGTTAAAAAAGATGATAAAGACGGAAGCAAGGACTCTGGTAAATCTGAAAAAGGAAAAACTGGAGAAACTAAAACGATCACTTCCGATTCCAATCAAACGGGAGTAATTAAAATTACAAAGGTTCCCAGTGAAGACTATTTAAAAGGTTATTTCCAAGACATCCTTACTTTTGAAGCTCAAAGTGATGCAAAATTAAGAAACCGTGAGTTGGCTGATAGAATTACGAATGCCAGTTTAACATTAGATGATGAAACTAGAAAATTGGCGATTTCAATTTCTTTGAAAGACGCCAAAGATGGTAAGGCCATCGTCCTTCCTGGTTTGTTAAGTGGTGAGAGTTTTACTGCTGAATTAGGAAAAGCCGATGACGAAGTTAAAGGTACTTTAACTTGTATGGATAAAATACTAAATGGTTGTGATGTGGCCGTTGCCGAAATCAAAGTTAAGAAAAACGACTCTTACGCCAAGGCCTATATCATTTTCCGTAATGTTCGCGCTGACTTCAATATGATTTACCCAAAATATGAAAGTGGTTCTGAAGCCTATCGAAAATTAAAAGATCTTTTTATCAACAGCGCTAAAAAAGTAACCTCGGGTAATGCCTTATCGCAAATCAACACGACTTCATTTGAAGTAGTTAAAGAAGATTCAGTGGGTGCTTCACGCATCCGAATCAAATTGTTATCCTACGAAAATGAAGTGATCGCATTTAACGGCGTTATTGGTTACACAAACGCTGGTGAATCGACTTCTGAAATTGCGAACCGAACATTAGTATTAGATGAAGAAATGGATTTCCGAACTAAAGCAAATTATTTGAAATCAATTAACGAGTCGATCGAACAAGTGGTATTCAGAACCAACAACGGTGAAGGTACAATCACGGCAGAATTACGAATGAAAAAATTAGATAACGGCACGCAAGATATCGTAACGATCGCGATTATTCGCCGAAGCGTTGATGTCAAAAGCTCAAGCAAAATTTTAAAATAAGAAAATTTTCTAAATGCGAACAAAAAAGGGACTGTCGATGACGGTCCTTTTTTGTTTTGTTCAGGAATTCTGGTGACATAATAATATGGTATAAGCATTGCTCTAGTGGATCTGTAGACTTCCTAACGAGCTAAAATGGCTCTGACGGATTTGCAGCACTTTTTCATATTTTTGTTTGACATAAACTGTTTAATTTCAATATGTTATATGCTGTAAATGCGAATGAAGTATTATTGAAATCAGATAATTGGGGATAGGCTGCAAACCAAGACTTTGATTTGCGGTCGCCTGGGGGCAAAATGGATCTAAAAAAAGAAACTCATTCTATGGGTACAATGGAAGCCGTTTCTGCTTCACCGACTCCAACAGTAACTGCCGAACAGAAGCCATTAAATTATAAAAAACTACCAGAAATTTTGCAGGCTCCTGATGTTTCCAATTATATGGATTTTCGTAAACTTTTAAGCGATTTTTATCAATATCGTCGCGATATGACAAAACGAGATTTGCGTCCTTACAACTACGCCATGTTTTCGGCAGCAGCAAATATTAAGTCGCCTAATTATTTAAAAATGATTATTGAAGGTAAAAGAAATCTTTCTGAAGAAATGATTTCTAAATTTGCCAAGGCAATGGGATTTAATAAAGAAATGGGCGAAGAATTTCAATTATTGGTTCTGTTTAATCAAGCCACCGATCCGGCAGACAGAAATATTTTGCTAAAAAAATTAAGCGAATTTCGAGTTAGTTCCCAATTAAAAAATGGAATGATTGATAAAAAAACTTGGGAAAAAGTTCCTAATTGGGTGACTTGGATTCTTTTTGCTATGTTAGATCAAGACGGTGTGACTTTTAATACCGAACAGTTGCGCGAGTTATTAAGAGGCAAAGCCACTTCTGATGAAATTGAATCAGCATTGAAGACTTTGATCACCTCTGGTGAAGTCACCAAAGACACAGAGACCGGATTACTTAAAAAGGGAACAACAACAGAGCCGCAAGAAGAAATTCCTGTAGCCTTAGTACGGAAAATTCAATCGCAGCTGATGTATTTAGGATTAGAAAGTTTATTTTCTGATGGTCCAACCGAAAGAGAGTTTGGATCAGTGACTCTTACTTTAACAAAAGCAGAATTCGAAGACATTCGATTTCAATTAAGAAAATTGCGAAAACAAATTCACAAAGACAATTCAATCGCTCGAATAAGCTCAAAAGGCGAAAGAGTTTATCAATTGAACCTTCAGCTTTTTCCGGTTACTGATCGCGCAGAAACTTAATACCGCTGTGCGCTATTAGTTAATTTCGTAATATGAAAAGTCTTAAATTCGGGTAAATTTTCTGTCACGAAATGTTCTAGAAGACTGATTTTAGGGTTTTAAATGTGGATAACTTCGTGGATATGTACCTAAACCGGTGGATAACTCTGGTTTTCAGTCAAGAAATCTCGACATTCTTCCGTGAATACAAAAGAGCACAGATGATTAAAATTCTATCATTAGAGCAAATACTTAAAGTTAAGATTATGCCTGTTTACTTCAACTTTTTGAAAAATAATATCGGTGAAAACCAGGTATAAATTTATTTTCACTTCTTTTAAAAATAAATCTTGATTGCGATTTCTGTACGCAAAGTTAAGATTGAACGATGTGGTCAATAATCGGTGGAACCGGATTTGAAAAATTTGAAGACTTTAAGATCAATCGTTGGCTTGATCGAAAAACTCCGTTTGGGGAAACTTCAAGTGGACTTGGCCTAGTTGAAATATTTGGCAAAGAAGTTCTTTATATTTCTCGGCATGGGCAACACCATGAGGTCCTTCCTTCTGAAGTCAATTATCGTGCGAATATTTTTGCTTTGAAAAAGTACGGTGCAACTAAAATTCTTTCGATATCTTCGGTGGGAAGCTTGAAACAAGAATATGCACCTGGTGACTGCGTGGTTCCCGATCAATACATAGATAGGACCAAAGGAATTCGTGAACATTCCTTTTGTGGCGGTGGCATAGTCGGTCACGTTTCATTGGCCAACCCTGTTGATTTAGTCTTATTTGAAGGTTTAAAAAAAGTGGTTCATGGACTGAATATGAAAATTCATTTTGGTGGCGCCTACGTGACAGTGGAGGGCCCGTATTACTCTACCAAGGCCGAATCCCATTCGTTAATTGCCAGTGGCGGTCATGTCATTGGTATGACTAACTTTCCAGAGTATGGATTGGCCAGAGAAGCCGGGATGTCCTATCTGCCATTATCTTTTATAACTGACTACGATTGTTGGAATGATAGTATACCGCACGTTACGTTAGATATAGTAAATCAAATCATGCAAAAGAATAAGGTAAAGGCTTTCCAGATTATTGAACGAATCCTAAAAGGAATGGCTGACGTCATTCCGAATGGAATTCCTGACCAGGGTCTCAAAAATGGTTTAATGACGGCAAGGGACGCGGTTCCAACTCAAGCCAAGGCTTGGTTGGATATTATTTTAAAGTAACTTTACTTTTTTAACTTCCAAAGTTCAGGATTATTAAAAGTAGTTCCGCCGAATGATTCGCTAATTCCAACTAAATTAGCTGGATGAACAAAAGCTTCTGTTCTGTAGTACAGAGGAATGACTAAAAATTCTTTCTGAATGACATCTTTGATTTGTTTTGAAATTTTGATTCTATCCTTCATTGCAAAAGCCGCATCGAATTTTCCAAGTAAAGTATCTAGTTCTGGAACATTGGCGCGAATAATATTTCCTCCGGTCCAACTGTTCTTTGCGCTAGGGATTTCCTTAGAAGAATAATACGAAGTCAGCGAAGTATCGGTGGGAACTGGCTGTCCAAATACGGCGATATCGAAATCACCTTTTTGTACACTATCTCCTAGGAGGACTCGTGGCGGTTCGTTCTTTACGATACATTGTACGCCGATATCTTTGTATTGGTCACAAATGAAAGTTTCAATATTTTCTAGAACCTTAATTCCCGCAGATACTTTAAATACTAGGCTTAATGTTTTACCGTCTTTTTCTCGAACATTTTTTGCATTTAACTTCCAGCCCGATTTTTCCAACAATTTGACTGCTTCCTGTTTAGAATAAATAGGGGAATCTTTTTTAAAAAGAGGATGGAAACGCGGCAAAATAGTTTCGGCCGGAGCCAATTTACCTTTAAAGAAAGATTTGCTAATCATTTCTTTATTAATGGCCATAGATAGGGCCTTTCGAACGTTAATGTCTTTTAATATAGGATTTTCTAAATTTAAAAACATTCCCTGAAACAAAAACGAATCTACAAAGTGGACTTTAAAAGGCTTATTTTGCGCGGTAAAGTCTTCGTCAAACTGAATAGCGGTATCAGGAGGAAAACCCACCCCGTTAATCATGTTTATCTCTCCAGTAGATAGCTGGGCCCGTAAGGAACTAGTATCAGAAATATGCTTTACTATAATTTTTTGAATTTCTGGCTTTGGCCCCATGAAATGTACGTTGGGTACAAAGATAATATGACTGGACAACTTAAATTCAGAAATTCGGAATGGTCCGTTGTATAATCCAGGGTTGGTGGGATCTTTAATATAAAGAGTGTTTTTGTTGTAACCTTCAGTAACGCCTTTATTTTCTTCAAAGATCTTTTGTTCTAAATGTTTCGGTAAAAAGGGAGGTAAGTCACGATCAAAAGACCAATCCTCGGTAGCATAGGTCACTTCACAAATTTTTGGCGATTCCGGTTTCCATTCAATTTTAGAAATTTTGGTATAGAAATTTCTGGCAGAAACTGAAACGTTATTGTCACTGCCGACCTTCCAACCAAATTCCCAATCCGCACAGGTCAATTCGGTGCCGTCTGCCCATTTGGCCGAAGCCTTGATTGTCCAAATTGCCTTTTTATTTTTTAAGGTAGGGATTTTTTCAGCGACATCAGGAATAACCAATCCTTGGCCATCACGGGTTGCCATGTTTCTGGAAGTAAGAGGACTCAAAGATTCGTTCGAAGCTAACTGATATGTGACGGGATTAAAATTTTCCCATTCCTGAATTATGCCTACTTTTAATAAAGAAT